>CALZEZ010000223.1 GCA_945643825.1 uncultured Lachnospiraceae bacterium | reverse complement strand
ACAGCTGGAATGCATTTGGCAGCCATAATACCGAGGCTCTTACAAAGGCTATGGCAGACAAAATGCTGGAGCTCGGGCTGGATCATCTGGGTTATCGGTATCTGGTGCTTGACGACGGCTGTTACCGCGGCGAGCGCGTCGACGGCAGACTTGCAAATGAACCCGTAAAATTTCCAAATGGTTTTCGCCACCTCTCCGATTACCTGCATGAAAGAGGCTTGAAATTTGGCATGTACAATGATATCGGCACACATCTTTGTGCAGGGTCTGCGGTTGGTACCTGCGGCTTCGAGGACGTTGATGCTAGAAGCTACGCGGATTGGAATATCGATTTTCTAAAGGTAGATAACTGTTATTATCTCTGGGATAATGCCACCTTCTCCAATGCAGAAAATGCCCGCTATACCTATGCCCCCAACATCAAGGGGATTCGTATCACTGCGGATACCTTTGAGCAGTCACTTTCCTGCACAGATGGTGTTCTCACCGGACGAGGCGGAAAGCTTCATCCGGACGGATATATCACGAATATCGGTACATTTGACGGAACAAATGTCGGCGCCACTCCTGTCGGGGAGCAGAGTTCTGGACTCTCCTTTACCATAACGGTACCGGCAGACGGCACTTATGCCCTCCATGTCACCTATGCCACAGGAAAAGAAGCCGGAGTCGGCGAGTGGCTGCAAGTTGCCGTCGGAAGTGGCGAGAATGAAGTGCGAAGTTATGACAACCTGCTTCCACCCACCCAGTCTCCAGTCTCCTTCACAGAGTCCGATGCCATCCCGGTTCAGCTCTTAAGCGGAGCAAATGTGATTCGCCTGATGAATCACAGAAGACAGGAAAATGTACTGCAGTCCTATGCCGCCATGTTTTATGGTCTTTATCAGGAAGCAGTCGGGCACGATATCATTCTCTCTATCTGCGAGTGGGGTAAGACACAGCCACAGGATTGGGGTTATAAGGTTGGCGATTCCTGGCGCATTCTGAATGATATCACATTTCAGGTGGGTTCTGATGGTGATCCAGGAAAGGCTGCCTGGACAGATCCCAACACGACCAGCATCACCTCGCAATACGACAAAGCAGTCATCATGGATGAATTTGCCGGCTTAGACAGAGGCTGGAACGATCCCGACATGCTTGTTATCGGTATGGATGGACTCACCGATACCATGAATAAAACCCATATGACCATGTGGTGCATGATGAACAGTCCGCTAATGCTTGGTCTGGATCTGCGTCGCATCACCAAAGGCGATACCATTTGGAATATCATTGCAAACCCCGATGTTATCGCCCTGAACCAGGATCCACTCGGTGTTCCTGCCAAGAGAGTGTTCTGCACTCTTGAAGCAGATGCTCCCGACAAAACCTATATCACAAACCACGACCGTGTCGATATCCTGGCTAAGCCACTGAAAAACGGCGATATCGCGCTCTCGTTTATCAATCTGAGTGACCATACCATGTCCGGTTTGGAGATTTCTCTGGAAACCATCCTTGATCGCATTGGCTCAAAAATGCCCTGCGTCAAAGCCTGGCAGCATGCAAAGAGTTTCGAAATCTATGATATCTGGACAAAGCAGGTTACCATAAGTGACGCTCCACACTTTTCTTGTGATCAGCTACAGGCATTCGACAATCAGACCATTCGAATTTCCATCAAAAGCCAGGAATAACACAATGACCGTTCAGCAATTTCTCACCTGCATATTACAGGATTATCCTTCTGTTGCGGCGTCCTCACCAGAGGACGCCATTCGTCTTGGCATCCTGGAAGACTACGATACCCGGAAGCTGTCAGAACCAATCTGTCGACGAGACGCAGCCAGAATCACACATGAAATTCTTCTTCGTCTATACGAAGAGCCGGACGAAGAAGACTGGTCCAGTGCCCAGATTTTACGAGATCTTTACGACTGCCACACTTGTGTGCGCCATATCGCCCAGATTTATGCCAAGGGGATTCTGCCCGCTTTGGATGAGACACATTTTGGAGCAAAGCAGGAGTTATCGGAAAAGGACGCCTTGCTGATTCGCGATCGTCTGACAGACAAGGCACTTCGTATTCCCCCAAAGCCTTCCAAAGTGAATACCTTCTCAACCATTACCTTTTCCGAAATCAGCCAGCTGCCACAATATATCCTCATCGATGTGCGTTCTGCCTCCGAGCATAACAGCTCGCCCATCACCTATCAGGATGCTCTCTTTCCATGTGAAAACATTCCATTAGAAAGGTTGCATCAAAATCCCTACGCAGTTTCTTCGGATAAAAATATCCCCATTCTGCTCTATTGCAAAATGGGGTATCAAAGCACCTTTGCCGCAAAGCTTCTTTGCGAATACGGCTATACAAGGGTTTTTGTAATAAAAAATCAGTGAAGCTTTCCATTGATGATACGCTCCGCTTCACTTCGGATATAAACCTCGTTGAACGGACGAAGTACATAGCCGGCAATACGAAGTTTCTTGAACTCCATAACCAGCTCTGTATCCTGTAAGGTGGAGATTACCAGAATCGGCGTAACATGGTTTGTGATCTCGGTAATCTGCTCCGCAATTGCCAGACCCTTCCATCCCGGCATATCGCCATCAAGCATGATAAGAGCAGGCCAGTTTCCCTCCAGGAGTTCTTCCAAAGCATCCTCCGGCAGGAAACAACGCACCTCATAATCCTGCGTGAGGGCTTTTTCGAGAAATTCGCAATCCTGCTCATGTTCATTCACCACATAGATCGTCTCCTTCTCCTTCAGCCACGAGAAATGATCTGCTTCATCCTTCTCCGGATTGCTTAGCGCATCATGATTAGGCGGAATCACTGCGATACTCAGATTCTCACGAAGGCTCAAGTCAAAAAGTGTTCCATCCGTAAGCTTGATGATCGGGCGCATATTGTGAATGCCGGCATTCTCATAGATCAGACCCTTCCATCCATTCGACAGCTCGACCTCAGTTCCCTTCGGATACATCGGGACGCACTTCATCAAGGTGTTAACACACTTTAAATCAAACAGAATGCCACAGCCTCCCATCAGATACTCACAGGCTTCATAAGGAGAATAAGGCTTCTTATAGGGGCGCTTGGAAATCAACGCATCAAACACATCCGCAACACGAAGCATCTTCGTAAATGTCGTCTGTTCCTTTCCCATAATTCCATCAGGATAACCGCTTCCATCCACATTTTCATGATGGAAGTGAACCGCCTCCTTTACATCCTCCGGCAAATCCCAACGCTCCTTGATCAGTTCATAGGAAATGGTTGAGTGCGTCTTCATGATCTCGAACTCGTCCGGAGTAAGTCTGCCCTTCTTATTCAAAATCTCCCCCGGAATTGCAAGCTTGCCAAGGTCATGCAAAAGTGCTGCCAAAACGACATTCTCCAGATCCTTCCGGCTTAAATCCATCCCCATTCCCATGACACCACAAAGAACTGCGACATTCACAGAATGTGCATAGGTATGGTCATCATACGAACGCAAATCCATCAGATCCAGTGAAAGATACTCTTTGCTCATAATCTCTTCCACAATTGCATGCGAAATCCTAAGACATTCTTCAATGTCCCCTTTCTTAATCGCCTCCATTCCGTTTATACGAAGTTCCTGCGGAATGGCATTCTCT
>CALZEZ010000222.1 GCA_945643825.1 uncultured Lachnospiraceae bacterium | reverse complement strand
TGCTGTTCTTTACAAGCAATACCACCAGAAGAACAATCAACGCGACTATCACAAGTACAATCGCACCCAGAGCAATGTAGATTATTGTGTTTATGTTACTCATCAGCAATTTTTTGCTACCTCCCGTAAGCAATCTCTTGATGTATTATTTGTCAAAGGGTTTCACCTCATCAATTGCATCATGAAGCTTCTGTTCAAAAACGAAGCGATCCTCATCCTGATAACCAAGTGCGTAGATATGCTCCACATCCTCATGATTAAACAGCGCAGTCTCCGCCGGGCTCATAAAGCCTTCCGGAAAGAGCACTCCGGCATAATCATAAATCGTCTCGTTATCACCTGCTTTGTATTTGCAGTAACCGATAATCATCAGACGCTTTGTCGCATTTTTTAACCTAACAACCGAGCCAATCGGCAACACACGTTCTAACATATCGAATTCTTCCTTTCCTCTGTTCTATCCCTTCCCATTTCCTATCGTTCTACTGAATATAATCTGACTCGGAAATATCGCCTGTGTTCGTTTGCGCGTCCTCGTCTCCGTCTGCGGGAGCATCCTCCTCCTTGGCATCATAGGATGCCTGCACCTGACCTTTGATGTCATCGATGCGTTGCTCTAAGGATGATACATAACGAAACACTTCGGTGTCCTGATAGCCCAGAGCAATCACCCGCTCAATCTGTTCGTTGTCAAACTGATAGATCTTAAGAACATCCATATACCCCTCCGGATAGGGAAATCCGGAATAATCAAACACATAGCCGGGCTTCGCCGGTCCCGTTGTACAAAACCCACAAATCATCATCAATTTATCGGTTTCCTTCAGCTTTACTACCGTCCCAATCGGTAATAATGATCTAGCCATGTTGTTACCTCCCAAATATTATCTCTCATTACCAAGGCCAGCTTGGTTTCTTAAACCAGTCAACCGCATCCGAGATGCCCTCTCCGATATCGTCAACAAAGCCGCCTACCGCATCTGCCGCGGCATCATACGCATCGGTAGCAAAATCTCCTACCGCACTTGCGGCATCGCTCACACAGGTTACCACTTCATCAAACTTCTCAATGGTTCCGGATACATCAATCTCCAGTTTTACGCTGCCGCCTACGCCGACATACGCTCCGATATCCGCTGTTATCTTGCCGTCATTATATCCAACCTTGGCATGTGCACCGACTCCAACACCGATATCGCCAGTGACATCCACCTGAGTACCAAGAACATCCGCACCGATCGTCCCTTCTGCCTTCGCTAAAACCGCCTCTGCGGATGCGCCAGCCTCTGCTGCCAAATCAAAGTTTCCATTCTCATCCAGCCATCCAAACTGCGCATTTGCCTTTGCTTCTGCGGAGAGCACCTCCACACCGGCCTTTCCGTGAACGCCGAGCATATCCGAGCCAAGCTGTCCCTCTGCCTCTGCGGAAAACGCAGATATCGCTACTCCCGCCGTTGCAGAGACTGCTCCTGCCGTCAGTGCCCAACCTGCGCTTGCTTCTGCACTCATCGCTTTGACATCGTAGCCGTAGCTGCCGTATTCGCCTTCCTGCGACATCTGCCATTCCAGCAGAGAGCCTTCACGTTTTATCTCTCCCGATGCAATCGTGATATCGTTGAGAAGAGCCGATGCTTTCTTCTTATCCTTATCCTTGTCATCGTCGTCATCCTTCTCGACCTTGACCCATTTGCCATCCTTGCGCTCGTATTGGTCATCACGCAGCTTCTTCTGAAGCTTATCAAAATCCTTGAGCTCATGCTCCATCTTTGCAAAGGATGAGTCCGTGCTTGTCTCGCCCTGCGCCAAAATCGTACCGAACATGTACGCCAGTCCCAGTCCCGGATTCATTACGCTGAGCCCAATGCCGCTTCCAATTACCTGAAGCGCATTCTTCCAGTCCTCCACGGTGGGCATTTTCTCCACACGAGATCCGGAAACCAGATTCTCTGTACGAATATATGTATTACGAATACCGGAAAGTGCGTTCTTTAGTTCGTTCATGTCGCCTCGCTGGGTTTCCAGACGTTCTAAAATTGCACGGAGGGAATCGTTAATGCCTGCCTGTCCTTTAATCGAACCGGACAGCCCACTTTTTACTCCACTCACGCTTGCATAAGCATTACTCAGTATTCGTGCGTTTTCTCCCTCATTATTCACCACACCATTCAGTGCGGAAAAGCTAACACTAAAATTCTCACCCATTATTGTATCACTACCTTCGTCTTTTGTCATGGACAAATCAAACGTTTATGACATCTTAAAACCAATCCCAAAGAAGAGTGCACCCAGACATCCAAACAGCAACGCGCATGGAATTCCGATGATGCGAGGCACCCACCCCTGCACCGATACGATCATGGAAACGATACAGAGCAGGATGAGAGCGCATCCAATATTCGCAAAAATCTTTGCCTTACCTTTTGCTTCCTTCTCAACATGCTTATTCTTTGCATATCCATCAAAATAAATATTGGCGCTTCCTGTCCCCTTGATTCCCTCAAGCGGAACATAGTCTCCGCGATGAACCGTATCTGTTCCTTTTACTCTCTGCCATTCCCCATTGGTATCCTTCGGATATTGTTCTGCCATACTTTTCCCCATTTCCAAATGTTTTTTTGCTAAGATGCGACGGGAACGCTATTCGTACAGCTTCCCGTCTGCATCAAAATGATCACTCTATCTACTATGAAATAACATCTCCAGCCAGAGCATTGGCAACTTCCTCGTTTGCAGTCTCTGCAGCGCGGTATTTTGCAGCCATCTCGTTCAAATCGGTAACATGCTCCTGGATCATGGATTTCATCTTCATGATGTCGTCGCTTAACTGACCAAATTTATTGATAAAAGCAGTAGATGCCTCACCCTGCCAGTTTCCGGACATTGCGTTTACCTTGTCCATCATCTGACTGTGCAGGGATGAAATCTGATTCATCGAGGTGCTAAATTCTCCCGCGGTTCTTTCCAGCTCTTCCGGTGTTACTAAAATACTTCCTTCCATATCGTTACTCTCCTTTTCAAAGTTTGATGTTTTTCAATAAATCCTACGATTAATAAGTTCTTGTCGAAGCGGTGCTTGTATTCATCTGCTCAGCCTGCTCATATTTCTGAGCGATCTGCTCGATTGCCTGACAATACTTCTCGATAGTCTGGTAGAAGTTCTCAAGCTGTGCCTTGTCGTTCAAAAATGCATTGTGGAATGCATCATTTGCCTGACCCTGCCAGGAAGAACGAAGTGTTGCCTCTAACGACTCCAGAGTTCCTGTCTGTGTCTTGAACTGTCCGTTTAAGGAACGAAGTTCATTTGCTGTGTTCTTTAATTGTGAAGCTGTAACCATAATCATTGCCATAATTTTATCCTCCTTTTGGCATTTGCTCTACATTATTTTCTGCTTCTTGCTGCTGCGGCTGCTGCAGCGGCTCTTGCTGCCTCTTCAGCTGCCGCTCTCGCCCGGGCTGCTGCCTCCTCCTCACGGCGAAGATTCTCCATCTCCGCATCGTATATATTTTTAGCGATTGTTCGGATCGCAGAAGCCGTCTTATTCAAGTCAGAAGCGCTTTTTAAAATGTTGGATTTCAGTTGCCCGGCTTTTGTCAGATATTTGGTTGCATTGTCGCCGGTCCAGTTGTTTCCAAGTGTCTGGAGGCTTGTGT
>CALZEZ010000221.1 GCA_945643825.1 uncultured Lachnospiraceae bacterium | reverse complement strand
CTGACCAGTATGCTGTGGTGTTCCACCACTGTTTTTGCTTCCGAAGGCACGGTTACCATTATCGACGATGCGGAGCTTCTGACTGCTGATGAGGAGGCTTCCCTCGCAAGTATGATGCAGCAAAGCACCATGTATGGCAATATGGTCTTCTATACGACCCTGGACAATCCGTATTCCAATGTGGACTTTCTGGGCCAGATGGTTTATGGAGAACTGTATTCGGAAGCTACCGACGGTGTCATCATGGTCATCGACATGGATCTGCGAGAGATTCTGCTCTCGGGCTATGGCAATTGCAAGCATACTCTTCCAAGCCGTGACTGTACAACCATTACCGACAACGTATATCGCGATGCCTCCCGCGGGGATTATTACTCGTGTGCCCTGACAGCCTTTGAGCAGGTTCATCTGGTACTGAACGGAAAGAATATTCCGCGTCCTATGAAGTATGCATGTAATGCCCTGCTGGCACTTGCACTGGCACTTCTTGTCAACTACTTCATTGCCATGGGCATGAGCAAGAAAAAAGCACCCTCGGCGGGTACGATACGACGTTTCATCCATTACAAATGTGATATCATCGCTCCGCAGGTTACGTTTCTGCGTGAAAAGCGTGTCTACAACCCTCACACAAGCTCCGGTGGCAGCGGTGGCGGCGGTGGCCACTCCGGCGGCGGTGGCGGTCACTCCAGTGGAAGTCACAAATTCTAAGGAATACATACCATTAAAAAAGGGGAGGCTGTTGGTATCAATCTACCAACAGGTCTCCCCAAACTTTTTCAAAAAGCTGTTCACAGTAATCATAGCTAAAGCTCTTATCCTGCTTACGCATCTCATTTTCTTCTGCAAGCTCTCTTGTATAGTCCGAGAACCGATAGGTTGTGATCCTTCCCGTTCCCGTGAGCATCTGTGTCACAAGAGGCTCCACATCATACTCCGCAAGCTCTACCTCACCCGCTTCATTCCTTACAAGGGTCACCTTTGCCATTCCTCCGCACATCCGGTTGGCTGCCCCGGGCTTCGTTCCACTTGTGGAATTGATGAAGTTGCCGAGGGAATAATAGACTAACATCCGGTGTCCGTCCTGTGTCTCTACCCACTCGATCGGCTCGATCACATGCGGATGTGTTCCGATGACAAGATCTGCTCCCTCCTCGGCAAAGATTTTTGCCCATTTGCCCTGATCCGCTGACGTTCCCAGCTCATATTCCGTTCCCCAGTGCGGGCATACGATCGTAAAATCTGCCAGATCCTCCGCCTGTGCAATCTGTGTCCGGACTAACTGCTCCTGTAAATAGTTCACTGTGTAGGGCATGTCTGAGGGTGGCTTGATCCCGTTCGTTCCATAGGTGTAATTTAAAATCGCCACGCGGATTCCGTTTATTTCCTTCACATAGATCTGATTACGCTCCTCCTCGGTTTCATACAGACCTACCACGCCGACGTCCGGATAGTTTTCCTTCCAGAAATGCAAACAGTTGAGGATTCCCTTTTTGCCCTTGTCGAGCGCATGATTGGTCGCGTGCAGGATTACATCAAAGCCTGCATCAACCAGTGCATCGCCTACCTCATAGGCTCCGTTAAAGGCCGGATAGCCCGACAGCTTAAGCTCTGTTCCACCCAGGATTACTTCCTGATTCACAAGAGCAAGGTCTGCTTCTTCAATGTCATCCTTCACCTGAGCAAACAGGTGGTCATAGTTGTAGGTGCCATCCTCCTGTAAGCCGCTATTATTCACATTGGTATGTAAGAGAACATCGCCGACCATAATAATCGACACTTCCTCGGGCTGCGGCTCCGGCTCCGCTTCCGTGGGCACTTCATCCGTAACCGGCTCCTGCTTTGCGGCATCTGCCTGCGATGCGCCGGTATCCGCTACGGTCTCCCTGTTTTGTCCCGATGTCCCGGTGGTAGCCTCTATCGTCTCCCAGTTTTGCTCCGATGTCAAAGTCTGCTGCTCCATCGCCATCGAGGTGACTCCACAGCCACTAAGCAGTAGCGACGATGTCATAACTGCTATTAATAAAGATTTTCTGTGCATAATACTTCTCGCTTCCAATGCTAATCTATTTGTAATATCTGGAGCTGTCAACATAGCTCGTTTCCAGATCCACGCCATCCTGCACTTTGGTCACATAAGTGTCCGCCGTAAGCTTACCGGTCTGATTCGCCCACGCCCGATACCGGACATTGCCCAGCTCAGCGGCCGCTACATACACGCGGCACGCCACATCGGCATTTCGAACCTCTGACTGGAGATAGATCGGCTGTGTATAATTGTTGCGAAACACCAGATCCTTGTAGCCTGTGGCAATCGCTGCATCCAGACCTAACGGAACATAGTCCACCTGCATGCTGTGCGGATGTCTCTCGGTCACCTTTACACCGGCATTGAGCAGGGCATTATATAGCGTGGTCGAAACCTGGCAGATTCCACCACCGATTCCATCCACCTTCTGTCCGTTCTGAAATACGGAAGCATATTTATATCCGTTTCTGGAGGAGCGCGGCTTAAAGACGGTACTGCAGGATACGCTCTCCCCCGGCATCACAATGCGCTCGCTCAGGGCTTTCGAGGCAAGCTTGAGATTCTCCACCCGATCCAGGGTGCTTCCGCGGTAGCATGTCGTCATCTCTCCCGCAAGCACATACGGCACCGGAGCTGCAGTCTGATCTAACGGATATGCCGTCAGATATCTGGCAGAAACCCTGAGCGTCACATGGTTGCTTCCGTCCGCTGCCCGGGAAAAGGTCATCGCGTCATCGATTGCGGAGACCTTGGCACATTCCATCTGATACTGGAAGCCGGTTAATTCCTCCTTCGTGAGCGCCTTGTTGTTACATGCCGCAAGATACAAGGCTTCCGCCTCCTGCGCCTTCTGAGCAAGGGTAACACAGGAGAGCAGATACGGGGCAAAATCAGCATTCAGCTGATAGACGACCGGTGTGTCATAGCGTACATAGCTGCCTGAGCTGCTGTCATAGCCGAAGCTTGTCCCTCCGCAAAGATTTGTCATCAGCTTCGCATTGATCTGCTCCACCAGGCGATTTACCTCCGCCTCCGATGCCTCTGTCATCGTCCACTGCATACCAAACTGCGCATGCTGTAAGGTAACCTGTGCAACGGTCGGTGTAAGACCTGTTTCGTCTGCCTGCGCGCACATGCCCATCATCAGAATCGCTGCAAGACATAATATCATTGTCAAAAAACGACGTGCCAAATTCTTCATAATTCTCCTCACAAAAACAATATCCTTTATTACCTATTATTCCAATGAAGTCTATGCAGCTCTCCCTCCCGCTGCATGCCCTCAAAATGATTCTGTCTGAGTGCCTCGTAGAGCACAATCGCAACCGAGTTGGACAGATTCAGAGAACGGATCTCGTCAAGCATCGGAATGCGGATGCAATTCTCTTCATACTCCACCAGAAGCTCCTCCGGTATTCCGGCGCTCTCCTTGCCGAACATAATAAAGTCATCCGGGCCAAAGCTTACCTCGGTGTAGGTGCGCTTTGCCTTTGTTGTCGCCATCCAGAGCTTTGCGTCCGGATGCAGGGAGCGAAACTCCTCAAAATCCACATAGCGGGTGACATCCAGATGCTGCCAGTAATCCATACCCGCGCGCTTGATCGATTTTTCATCCAGGCGAAA
>CALZEZ010000220.1 GCA_945643825.1 uncultured Lachnospiraceae bacterium | reverse complement strand
TGACGGCAGAGGATGTGACGACAGAGGATGATACAGAATAAATATGAAGCATTAAGACAACAGCTGCGGCAGCTTGGCAGCGTGGCTGTTGCATTTTCCGGAGGAGTGGATTCCACCTTTCTGTTAAAGGTCGCCCACGATGTTTTGGGGGATCGGGCAATCGCGATAACACTGGTCGGTGATGCGATGCAGAAGCGGGAGATGGATGAGGCGAAAGCTTTTTGCGCGCAGGAGCATATTATCCACCGCGTGGCTTATGTAAATCAGTTGGCAATTCCTGCCTTCCGGGAAAATGCCAAGGATCGTTGCTATCATTGCAAGAAGGAGCTTTTTGGCAGAATTTTTGAGATTGCAGCTGCAGATAGCATTTCGCATGTTGCTGAGGGCTCAAACATGGATGATATGGGTGATTATCGACCCGGCATGCGAGCGATAGCAGAGCTTGGTGTGGATAGTCCGCTCAGAGAGGCGGGGTTATATAAACAGGAGATCAGGGAGCTCTCGAGACAGCTTGGACTTGCTACCCATAGCAAGCCCTCCTTTGCGTGTCTGGCCACGCGCTTTGTTTACGGAGAGCAGCTGACCACGCAGAAGCTAGAGAGGGTCGATGCGGCGGAACAGCTCCTGCAGGATCTGGAATTTTCGCAGATGCGTGTCCGCGTGCATGGAGATATGGCGAGAATTGAGGTTTTGCCACAGGATTTTCCGAAGCTGTTAGAGCAATCCTGCAGAGAGCAGATATGCGCAGAATTGAAAAGACTCGGATTTTCCTACATATCCATGGATCTTGAGGGATACCGCACAGGCAGCATGAATGAGAAACTCATTGTTGAAGAAGAGGAGAAGTAAGGTATGATAAAGGGCGTTGATCTGGGGTGGCTGACGCAGCTGGAAAGTCAAGGGGTAACTTGGCAGGATGAACAGGGCGTGGCGCGGGAACCCCTCGAGCTGATAAAAGAGATGGGGGCGAATGCAATCCGCCTTCGCGTATTTGTGAATCCCCCCGAGGATGCCTTTTGGCAGAAAAAGGAAAACGAGAGATGTATGCTCGGCTTCTGCGATGTACAAAGTGTTGTACAGATGGCAAAACGTGTGAAGGATGCAGGCTTTTTCCTGATGGTTGATATTCATTACAGCGATCACTTTGCAGACCCTGAGTACCAGGATATCCCGCAGGCGTGGCTTGCCGAGGATTTTGAAGGAATGAAGAGAAGAGTGCGGGAGCACACGCAGGAAGTGATGACAGAGCTCAGGAAACAGGGGATAGAACCTGAATGGGTTCAGGTTGGAAACGAGATCAACAACGGAATTCTTCTGCCGGTCGGCTCGTTTAAGGAGCATCCTGCGCAACTGGTCGAGCTGCTGAACATCGGCTATGATGCGGTAAAGCAGGTTTTCCCCGGGGCAAAGGTGATCACACACCTGTCCGGACTTCCTATTATGGACTGGCTTAGACCCTTTCTATTGAATTTCTTTGAACAAGGCGGGAAAACTGATATATTGGGCTTTTCCTATTATCCGTACTGGTATCAGATGTTTGCGCCGGAACATGGGCAACATGACAGGGAGGTTTTGCAGAAGGCACTGGAGGAGATTCGGGAGTCCTATCATAAACCGGTTATGATCGTGGAGACAGGTGGCTCTGACGGGGAAGGTGAGCAGACGCGTGACATGCTAAGGGACATTCTTTGGGGATTAGAGAGATTGCCCAAGCAGGCTGGGCAGGGCGTTTTCTATTGGGAACCGGAGGTTTCTTCTTCCATTGTTCCGGATCACTATCCGCTTGGAGCCTGTAAAGTGGTCGAAGAGAGCAGGCTTCAGTTTAACGAGGCGTTATTGGCATATAAGGAAGCATAAGAAAATTGAAAAGGTAGTGGATTGGGAAATGGTGCGCAACGGAAAGACAACATGTAGCGCACTTTCTTTTAGCAATTTACCCAGTAAGCGATTTATTTCAGGAGAAATAGTTTGGGAATCATGTGCATTGACGATAGAAATGCACATGATTATAATTAAATTATAGTCAAGTTGTACAGATACAACAAAAACAACATTGCGCAACATGTGTTGCGCAGAACGACAGACAAAAAAGGAGAGATCGAAATGGCGAAAACTTCGAAGGTAACCGGATATAAGAAGACACCATTCCTGAAGACGGTAAAGAGACATTGGATGCTCCTGCTGATGTTAGCTCCGGCAGTTATCTATGTGCTTATTTTTTCTTACATACCGATGACGGGTATTGTGCTTGCCTTTAAGAACTATCAGTATGCAGGAGGTATCTACAAATCACCGTGGTGTGGTCTTAACAACTTCAAGGCGTTGTTAATCGCTGGTAAGCTCGGACAGGTAACGCGCAACACATTATTGTACAATATTGCATTCATTGCGCTTGGCGTGGTCTTTGAAATGGGAAGTGCGATTTTAATCAACGAGCTTCTCAACAAGCATTTTAAGAAGGTAGCGCAATCCTTCATGTTCCTTCCCTACTTTATCAGCTGGGTAGTGGCCGGAGCCATTATGTATAACGTCTTCAACTACGAGAGAGGTATTGTCAATCATCTGCTTGTTGCTCTAGGTGCAGCGCCCTTTGACCTGTATAACACACCGGCAGCTTGGCCTGTGGTTCTGATTTTCCTGAAGCTTTGGAAGGGAACCGGTTATGGCTCAGTTGTCTATCTGGCTTCTATCACGGGACTTGATCAGGAGATGTTCGAGGCGGCCAGCATCGACGGTGCCAATGCATGGCAGAAGATACGATATATCACGATACCTTCGCTTACGCCGACCATGATGATCATGGTGCTTTTAGCAATCGGTAATATTTTCCGCGGAGACTTCGGTCTGTTTTACCAGACAGTCAAATCAAGCGCTCTGCTGCAGCCGGTTACAGACGTTATTGATACCTATGTATTCCGCCTGCTGATTACGAACGGAGACGTCGGAGTGTCGGCAGCGGCTGGTCTGTACCAATCGATTCTGTGCTTTGTTACGATAAATATCTGTAATGGTCTGGTGAAGAGATTTGATCCGGATTACGCATTGTACTAGGGGAAGGAGGAGAACGATATGGCAAAGAATCTAGACAACGAAGAACTGATCGGCGGAAGACGCGTCCAGGGCAGAGATGACCGGATCATTCAGTTGATCGGTTATGTGTTAATTGGTATATTCGCACTGATCTGTGTATTGCCCTTCTACCTCATTGTAGTGGCATCCTTCACGGATGAGAGCTCCTTGATCCGCAATGGCTATCCGCTCTTCTTTCGGGATTTCAGCATAGAAAGCTACAAGCTGTGCCTGAAAAATCCGATGAGCATCCTGATTGCCTATGCCAATACCATAGGAGTTACACTTGTCGGTACACTGATTGCAATTCTGCTTGCAACGATGACCGGATATGTATTGTCCCGCAAGGATTTTCCATGGAGAAATAAGTTTTCCTTCTATTTCTTCTTCACGACTCTGTTTAATGGCGGTCTGGTGCCCTGGTATATCATGTGTGTCCGCTATCTGCATATGAAGAACAGCTATATGGGACTGATTCTTCCACTGCTGTTCTCAGTCTGGAACATGATTATTGCCAAAACCTTTATGAATGGTATTCCGGCAGCAATCAGTGAATCAGCAAAGATGGATGGCACAAACGACATG
>CALZEZ010000219.1 GCA_945643825.1 uncultured Lachnospiraceae bacterium | reverse complement strand
CCCTCAGAGAGCCTTCCCTCGGACCGTGCTTCGGAATAAAGGGTGGTGCTGCCGGGGGGGGTTATTCCCAGGTAGTACCAATGGAAGACCTCAATTTACATTTTACCGGAGACTTTCATGCAATAACATCAGCAAACAACCTTCTCGCTGCGCTCTTAGATAATCACATCCAACAGGGTAACGAGTTGGGAATTGATACCAGACAGATTGTCTGGAAGAGATGTCTTGATATGAATGACAGAGTGCTTCGTAATATCGTAGTTGGTCTGGGAAGTAAAATGGATGGAACAGTTCGCGAGGATCACTTCGTCATCACAGTTGCCAGTGAGATCATGGCTGTACTGTGTCTGGCAACAGACATGGCAGATTTGAAAGCTCGTCTTGGTAGAATGATTGTTGCCTATACTTATTCAGGACAGCCGGTTACAGCAGAAGATCTGCATGCTGTCGGAGCGATGGCAGCTCTATTAAAGGATGCCTTAAAGCCTAATCTGGTGCAAACGCTGGAACACACCCCCGCCTTAGTACATGGCGGTCCATTTGCCAATATAGCACACGGCTGTAACTCAGTCAGGGCTACAAAAACAGCATTAAAAATGGCTGATTACTGTATTACAGAGGCTGGCTTCGGTGCAGATCTCGGCGCAGAGAAATTCTTTGACATCAAGTGCAGAATGGCTGGGTTAAAACCGGATGCCGTAGTACTCGTGGCAACCATTCGCGCATTGAAATACAATGGTGGAGTTGCTAAGTCTGATCTTTCCGCAGAAAATCTGGATGCCCTGAAAAAAGGTATTGTCAATCTGGAAAAGCATATGGAAAACCTTCAGAAATTTGGCATACCGGTCGTTGTGACACTGAATTCCTTTGTGACGGATACGCAGACTGAAACTGATTATGTCAGACAATTCTGCGAAGCGCACGGTTGTGAATTTGCTCTTGCCAAGGTGTGGGAAAATGGTGGAGATGGTGGAATTGAGCTAGCCCAAAAGATTCTAAAAACTCTTGATGAAAAACCATCTGATTTCCATGTTCTCTACCCGGATGATCTTTCAATAAAAGAGAAGATTGAAACCATTGCCAAACAGATTTACGGTGCCTCTGATGTAAGCTTTGCACCTGCCGCTGAGAAGCAGCTACAGAATCTTAGCAGACTCGGTTTTGATAAGCTACCGGTTTGTATGGCCAAAAATCAGTATTCTCTGTCTGACGACCCCACACTGTTAGGACGTCCGGAACACTTTACTTTATCCGTTCGAGAGGTATATGTATCCGCAGGCGCAGGCTTTGTGGTCGTCCTTACCGGAACCGTCATGACCATGCCAGGTCTTCCTAAAACCCCGGCAGCCTTCAATGTGGATGTGAATGAGGAAGGTAGAATTACAGGACTATTCTAATATTGGAAAGGTGTTTTACTATGAAATGTCCTAGGTGTGGATTTGATATTCCGGATGGAAAGCTTTACTGTGAAAAATGCGGTTCAGAGATTCAGATCGTACCTGATTTTGATCCTGATCTGGAAAACAGTATTCATGATTCCCTGGAAACAGTACGTGATGATTTTGATGCCACAAATAACCATGAATATACTAAATCCGGCAAGAATAAGAAACCTATCAGAAAGCTTTCCCTTTTTTTAGTTCTGACACCGGTTGTACTTCTGATTCTGATTTCAATCAGCATAGTATTAGGAGTGATTCACCACCGAAACACTTCTCCGGATTATCAGGTCAAGCTCGCAAATGCAGCTATTAGTCGAAATGATTATATGCTGGCCATTGAGAAGCTTCAGCTGGCATATGAGCTGGACCCTTCTAAAACGGAGCTTTTATTTGACATTGCAGATTACTATTATTTGACCGGTAATGTCAATGACTGTGTGATTACCTTAAACGGAATCGCTTTTTCTGATTATGCTACCAATGATGATGTCATAAAAGCTTATAGTGAAATTGTAACGATTTACCAGAACGCAAGTGATTATACAAGTATTGGTTCTGTATTAGCGAAGTGTCAAAATCTGCAGGTTCTGACCCAGTTTCGGGATTATATGATTACTCCACCGGAGTTTAACTATGAGCAGGGAACCTATGATGAGGTTATTCCTCTTAAAATGATTGCTGTCGGATCCGGGAATGTCTACTATACTCTGGATGGAACAGTTCCTGATGAGAACAGCGAGATATATACCGCTCCAATTCTGTTACAGCCCGGACAGACAGTTGTAAAAGCAATCTATATCAATCCTTATGGTGTCACCAGTGAGATTACCGAAGCCTTGTATGATATCAATGTTCCGGCACCGGATGATCCGGTTGTCAATCTTGATAGCGGAGATTACGCTTCCCCTCAGATTATCCAACTTAAGGCACCTGACAATGTTAAAATATACTATTCAACTGATTTAAAGGAACCTACCATGGATTCGATTCCATATACCGGAGCCTTCTCCATGCCTTTGGGTCAGACCACCTATAAATTTATTGCCTATAATGAAGAGGGAATTCCTTCTGAAGTTGTCACACGCAACTATCGTTTATTATTAAATGGTTCCATTGCACCTGCCGAATGTGTGAATAAGCTACTAATAGCTTTCCTGTCCTATGGACGCATTGTTGATGCACTCGGTCACGCAGAGGGAGTTTCAGGGCGTTATTTGTATCAATTATCAAACGTGATTCACGATGATCGATATCAAACCGATCTCTACATTCTTCCGGAGATCTATGAAGATGCGACAGGGGTTCAGACCAAAACCGGAACCGTATATGCCGCCGATGCCTATAGTGGTCAACTGTTCTTATGCGAACAGAGAGATGCCGTTCACTATGATCTGATAGACGATCTATATCAGCTGTTGGAAAGAGAAGCGTCTATTATGGAAGAGACAGATTAACCAAAATGATTTGCATTTTTATTCGTAATTCTGTATGATAAAAAAGGCCATGTGATATGGAAAAAATCCACGTCATATGGACTTAGATAAAGGAGTAATAATATGTACAAAATTTTAGAAGCACGTGAGCTCACGACAAATATATATTTAATGGTCGTTGAAGCAAAGCGTGTTGCAAAGGCATGTCTGCCCGGACAATTTGTGATTGTCCGCATGGATAAAGGTGGCGAAAGAATCCCCTTAACAATTTGTGATTACGACCGAGAGAATGGTACGGTTACCATTGTATTTCAGACAGTAGGTGCCAGCACGCTTCGTATGGCTTCCCTGAAAACAGGAGATGCCTTTGAGGATTTTGTTGGTCCCTTAGGATGCCCATCTGAAATGACAAAGGAAAATATCGATGAGCTGAAAAACAAAAAGATTCTTTTTGTTGCCGGTGGTGTAGGAACTGCTCCGGTATATCCGCAGGTTAAATGGCTGCATGCCAATGGAATAATGGCCGATGTTATCATCGGCGCCAAGACAAAAGATCTTCTGATTCTTGAGAAGGAAATGGCTTCTGTTGCAGGCAATCTATATGTCACAACTGATGATGGCTCATACGGAAGAAGCGGTATGGTAACAGCAACAATTCAAAGTCTGGTTGATGAGGGCAAGCACTATGATACCTGCATTGCAATAGGTCCTATGATCATGATGAAATTCGTGTGCAAGCTGACAAAGGAACTGAATATTCCCACAATTGTTTCTCTCAACCCGATTATGGTAGACGGTACCGGAATGTGTGGTGCATGTCGTGTAACCGTCGATGGCAA
>CALZEZ010000218.1 GCA_945643825.1 uncultured Lachnospiraceae bacterium | reverse complement strand
TATTCATGCGGTTGGTTCCTGCGCCGATAATACCGCGAAGTCCACCGGTACCAAATTCCAAATCCTTATAAAACCGCTCCTCAATCTCCGCCTCATTGTCTTTGATCGCAAGAAGCTCCTTCTTGGTCTGCTCATCAAAATAAGCATCGTTTAACCAAAATTCATACTGTTCTCTGTAGCCCATTGGTTTGCCCTCCATGAAAAAAGTTAAATTGATTATAGCACACTACGCATCTACTTTCAAAGAAAAGTCACTCCGATCGAGGGAAAAATTGCGATTATAATAGGGATCTCCCGCCTCGAGCTGTTTCTTCCATTTCTCGCGAAATCTGGCAGATTCTTCATTGTATCTGGCTGCCTTTTCTCCCTGATCGTCGAGTCCTCTGGATATGGATTCAAAGTGATAGAGCTCGGCGAAGGGCGTGAACACGTTCAGATAACCCTCCTCCCGCAGCTTTAAGCAGAAATCCACATCATTTAAGGAGATCTCAAAGCTCTCATCCAGACCGCCCACCTTCTCAAACAATGCCTTTTTCACAAGAAGACAGGCTCCCGTGACTGCCGTCACGTTCTGTGCATAGCATAATCTTCCCATATAGCCCAGATTATCCCGGTGCTGCTTGTAGTGGGTATGTCCTGCCGTGCGATGTGCACCAAGTCCGATGACCACGCCGGCATGCTGGATCGTTTTATCCCCATAATAGAGCTTTGCTCCGACGGCTCCCACATCCTCGCGCTGCGCATACATTAAGAGCTCCTCAAGCCAGTTGACCGTTATTACCTGCGTATCGTTATTTAAAAGCAGGATATATTCCCCCGTTGCGTGCTTTACACCCAGATTGTTGATTGCTGAATAATTAAACCTGCCCGTATAGGTGATGACCTTCACGCGCTCATCGTTTGCAAGCAGCTCATAATAATCCTTTATCTCCTTCGTCGTGCTGTTATTCTCGACAACAATGATCTCATAGTTGGCGTAGGTGGATTTCTCCTCAATGGACTGAATGCATCTCTTCAGATCCTCCACATGATCCTTATTCGGAATGATGATCGAAATCTTCGGGCTGCCTATGATCTGATAGCGGATCTTGAAAATCGTCTCAAAGGCTCTTGTCGATGTGATCTGGAAGTTTTTGTAGCCGTGGCTTCTCAAATGCTCGGCCACCGCTCCCCTTGCCGCCTCGATCGCATAGGGCTTTGCCTCAATGTTGGAGGCAACACTCGTCGCATGGCATCTCCAATAATACAAAAGCCTTGGCACATGTACCACATGAGAGGCCGCATCCGTGAGACGCAAAATCATGTCATGATCCTGACTGCCGTCAAACTGGGAACGGAACAGCTCGGTCCCCTGTAAAAGCTCTCTCTTAAACACACTGAAATGACAGATATAATTGTTCGCACGCAGATTATCCGGCGCATAGTCCGGCTTAAAATGCATGGTGAGCATATGATCGATATTCCCACTCTTAAACGTGGTCTCATCGCAGTAGATATAGTCCGCATCCTTCTCATTGATCGCCTTGACATACTCAAACAGCGTACTCGGATGAAGGATATCATCCTGATCGAGCAGCCCGATGTACTCTCCGGTTGCCATCTCATAGCAGGCATTGGTGTTACCGGCGATTCCGCCATTCTTTTCTAACTTCTTATAGACAATCCTGCCATTTGCCTTTGCCGCATACTCATGACAGATGTCACCCAGATAGCTGTGTGCCTCATCCGAGCCGTCTGCCAGGCAAAGCTCCCAGTTTTCATAGGTCTGGTTCATGACAGAGTCAAGCATCTCAATCTGGAACTGCCTGTCATTATTCCACTGCGGCACCAGAATACTGATCTTAGGCATATAAGGAAATACGGTCTCCCGCTCCTTCTTTCTCTGCTCCTCATCCGGAAAGCTCTTCGTGCCATAATACTGCATGGCCTGCCTCTCGCGCTTCTTATAGTCGAGCTTGGCAACAATTCCTCGCAGGCTTCCACAATTTTTCAGGCGATCTCTCTGTCTGATCACAAAATGCATGGTCCTTCGAAGCGGTGCCGATGCCTTCCATAGCTTATTATTCTTAATCCGATCCAGCTTAAACTGCAGATCATCATTTTTTGCCTCGAGATCGGCAACGCGTCCGGCAAGATCCGCATTTTTCAGATGCTCTTCCTCATAAAGAGCCTGCCAATCTTTCATTGTTAAATCACGATTTGATTCCATTGCAGTGTTTCATCCTTTTCTATAGATTCAGATAACAGGTCGTCCAGCGAAGGATTTCCTCCTTTGCCAGACGTTTTCTGGCATACAGTCCGATCCGGTAGCTTCCCTTTGCAAGCTTCCCCTCCGGTATCTGCACGGCAAAGCCGGACAGCTCTACATTTCTCTGATCCGGCACATTCTGCGCAATGTCCGGCCGATATTGCGGTTTGATCAAAATCTCATAGACCTTGCCGCCCTCGTCCTGTAACAGCAGTTTCCTTTCGTAACACGCGTTATTGCTCCCTACAATGAAAGAATAGCCCTGCAGATAGCTGTCAGCCGGCGTGTCCGTGTTGCGGTCGCCAAGCCACCCCTTCAGGGCGTCGTGGTATTCCACCCCACAATACAGGCAGGAATCCTCTCTCACCCTTTCCATTCGAATAGTGGAGGGCTTCGGTGTCGCAAGCTGAATCTGTCTGCTGAACTCTATCGACCGGAAATAATACGTATACCCTACATCGCTGACATCGAAGGTCATGAATCTCGGATAATAGGGATCTGTCGCAAACAGGTCGGGGTGCAGCTCAAAAAGCTTATGCATCTCTGCCGCCAGTCTCTTCGTCTTCGTCTCATCCTCCAAATCATTGCCACGGCTTAACGACTCGTGATGATACAGAATCACATCGTTACACTGCACGTTACTATAGCCCTTCTCAAAGAGGGTAAAGCACAGATCCACATCGTTAAATGCCACACGCAGCTCCTGCCGTAATCCCCCAACAGCCTCGTAGAGCTCCCTTCGCAGCATCAGACAGGCACCCGTCACGCCGAGCATGTCATGTGCCATGCGGTTCTGTCCGAAATAATAGACCTCGTTGTCATCCATCCTCTGCAGCTTATGCGTCGGACCAAGACGGATATTCGTGATGCCCGCATGCTGGATCTTCGTTGTCCCGGGATAGAGAAGCTTGGCTCCTACCGCTCCGACATAGGGCATACGCGCCCTGTCTGCAAGCTCGCAAAGCCAGTTACTCTGAATAACCTCCATATCATCATTTAAAAGAAGTATATAGTCACCCGTGGCTTTTCCGGCTCCGATATTGCACATTTTTGAAAAGTTAAACTCCATCGGCTCATAGAGATAGGTAAAGTCGTAGGTGGTACTGTCCGCTTCAATAAGTGCTCTGTTTTGCTGCGTGCTTCCATTATCCACAACAATGATCTCAACCCTGCCGTCGTAATCGGTCTCTTCCCGTACCGAAGCAATGCAGCGTCTTAATATCTCCGGATGATCCTTGGAGGGAATCACGATCGAGATACTCTCCCTGTCAGCCTGGACTTGCGAAGCTGCAGACATTCCGGCCTTCTGCAGAATCCGGTCACGCAGCTGCCTGTTCGAAATCCCCTGAAGCTTCAGTGCACCGGTATCAAAAATGCGGCATACATCGAGGCTTCCTGCCGCGTGGAACAAAATCTCGGGAATATGAATCACCTTTGAGGCGCCATGTCTTTCAAAGGCACCACTCTC
>CALZEZ010000217.1 GCA_945643825.1 uncultured Lachnospiraceae bacterium | reverse complement strand
AGACGGTTGTGGAAGCATTGGACTATCCTGTCCGCGTGACCTATGCAGGCAGACTCGATAAGGATTCTGAGGGTCTGCTTCTTATGACAAATGATGGCCGGCTGATAGATCAGATGATGCGCGGAGCAAACCGACACGAAAAGGAATATGTAGTAAAGGTAAACAGAGAGGTGACAGATCTGTTCCTTCACAAAATGTCTAAGGGCGTTTTTTTAGAGGAGCTGGATCAGACGACACGGGAATGTGAAGTTGAAAGACTGGGTAAATATACCTTTCGGATTATCCTGACGCAGGGATTAAACAGACAGATCAGACGAATGTGCAGGGCTTTTCAATTTCATGTAGTCAGTATCAGGCGAATAAGGGTAATGAATGTAACCCTGGGAAATCTCAAGCCAGGGGAATATCGAGAGCTGACCGAACAGGAAAAGGAGACGCTGTATCGCTTGTGCGGAATCGAGAAATAAGGATGGAACATGGTGATGGATAGGAAAGAATATGAAGAGCTTGTTGGAAAGCTCAATTACCATATGGATTTGTATTATAATCAGGACACCTCCGAAATCAGTGATTATGAGTATGATCAGCTCATGGTAAGCTTAAAGGGTATCGAAAAGGAACACCCGGAATGGATTACTCCGGATTCCCCATCCCAAAAGATTGGTGGTGTTGCAAAGAGAGAGGCAGGCGTTAAGGTGACACATGATGTGCCAATGCTTTCGATCGAGGATGTCTTTCGAAAAGAGGATGTCATGGCTTGGGTCGAGAAGGTTCATGCGATGCATCCGGATTGTACCTTTTCTGTGGAGATGAAGATCGATGGACTGTCGGCGACTCTCAGATATGAGAGAGGAGAGGATAATAAGCTTCATCTCATTATGTGTGAAACACGCGGAGACGGGCTTACCGGAGAGGATGTAACGGCAAATGCCCGGGTAATTCCCGATATTCTAGCGACGATTGATCTGCCTTATGACTCCCTACAGGTTCGTGGTGAGATCTACATGAGTCATGAGGATTTTGAACGGTATAATGAGAATCAGGAGAAGATCGGGAAGAGATTAGCGGCGAATCCAAGAAATCTTGCTGCCGGTACTTTGAGACAGCTTGATGCTAAGATTACCAGAGAGCGCGGATTGAAAATGTTTGTATTTAACGTACAGAAGGGTCCGGAGGAGCTTACCACCAGTCATTGCGCAGGGCTTGAGCTTCTGGCAGATAAAAAGGTCCCTGTGGTGTTTCACAGAAGATGCAAAACAGCAGCCGAAGTAATGGAAGTAATTGATGAGATTGCCCTGATGCGAGACTCCCTTCCCTATGATCTGGATGGAGCGGTTGTCAAGATTGATGAAATCCGGTATCGAAATGATTTTCCTGCCGGAAGTAAGTACTCCAGCGGACACATTGCTTACAAATATCCGCCTGAGGAACGTGTTGTAGTGATGGATGATATCCTTGTTGATGTGGGGCGTACGGGGAAGCTGACATTTACCGGTGTGTTTCATGATAAAGAAACAGGAAAACCTGCAAAGCTGTGTGGAACAAGTGTATCGAGGGCGACTCTTCATAACCAGGATTATATAACTGAGATGAAGATTGGGCTTGGTGGTTCTTATAAATTGTTCAAAAGCGGCGAGATTATCCCCAAGCTAAATGGTTGTGTGGAGGAACCCGAACAGGTTTTCACGGCACCTGCAATCTGTCCGGTCTGTGGCTCCACGCTGGTGCGGGAAGAGGATACAGCAGATATCAGATGCGTGAACACGGCCTGTGCCGCACAGCTATCCAGAACCATTGCGTATTTTGCTTCCCTGGACTGTATGAACATTATGGGACTGGGAGAGACACTTGTAGATGCTTTGTGCAAAGAGGGATATTTAAGGAGTTATGCAGACATCTACAAGCTGAAGGACTATCGGGATGAGCTGATAGACAGAGGACTGATCGGCAAAGAGAAGAATACGGACAAGGTATTGGCTGCTATCGAAAAATCGAAAGAAAATGAAGCAGTAAGAGTGCTTACCGGTCTTGGCATCCGAAATGTGGGAAAGACTACTGCAAAGGATATCATGAAGCATTTTGACAGTATTATGGAGCTTATGGATGCCACCATGGAGAAGCTCACGGCAATCAATGATATCGGCGAGACGACAGCAGCCTGTATTACTGAGTTTTTCTCAAATGTGGAGAATCGTGCGATTGTAGGGCAGCTTCAAGAGGCAGGAGTTAATCTGCGCAATAAGGACAATGGTGATATCTCTGATAAGCTGTCGGGCATGACGATTGTCGTTACGGGAACGCTGCCCACGCTCGGGCGTAAGGAAGTCACTGAGTTAATTGAGAGAAATGGTGGAAAATGCACCGGAAGCGTCAGTAAGAAGACCACGCTTGTTGTTGCCGGTGAGGAGGCAGGCTCCAAGCTGACGAAGGCGCAGGAATTAGGAATTCGAGTGATCGATGAGGCGCAGCTGCTTGAATTAATTCACAATAATATATAAAGAAAGGGCTTAGCAACATGCCGATTAAAACACAAAACGATCTTCCGGCAAAGGAAGTGCTGGAACGTGAAAATATATTTGTAGTAGATGAAAATAGAGCGATACATCAGGACATTCGTCCGTTACAGATCTGTATTCTGAATCTGATGCCGCTCAAGGAGGACACGGAGCTTCAGCTTTTACGGGCACTTTCCAATACCCCCTTGCAGGTTGATGTGACCTTTATGAAGATGAGCACTCATATTTCGAACAATACTTCGGCTAACCATCTTAATAAATTCTATAATACCTTTGAAGAATTAAAGGAAAACACCTATGATGGTTTGATCATTACCGGTGCGCCGGTTGAACAGATGGAATATGAGGAGGTGGATTATTGGCCGGAGCTTTGTGCAGTAATGGAGTGGTCAAAAGAGAATGTGACGTCTACCTTTCATATTTGTTGGGGGGCGCAGGCTGGTGTATATTATCATTTCGGACTTAATAAAGAATTGTTGCCAAGAAAATTGTTTGGCGTATATGAGCATCAGATCAGTAATCGAAAAACGCCTTTATTACGAGGTTTTGATGATTATTTCTATGCGCCGCACAGCCGTCATACAACCGTTCCGGCAGACAAGATTCATGCCTGCAAGGATCTTGTTGTTTTGGCAGAATCTGACGAGGCGGGAGTTTTGTTATGTATGACCGGAGACGGAAAACAGATTTTTGTTATGGGGCATCTGGAATATGATCGAATGACCTTAGATCAGGAGTATAAGAGAGATCTGAAAAAGGGATTGCCGATTGATATCCCCAAGAATTATTATCCCGGAGATGATTGTGAGCAGAAGCCGACTCTCCTGTGGAGGGCACACAGCAACATTCTCTATACAAACTGGCTCAATTATTATGTCTACCAGGCAACACCCTACGAGTGGGGGAAAATACGCAAATAATACTTAGTGAATGGTTAAAGATTTCTTAAGATGGTTGACAAATAATTTTTGACTATGTAAACTAAAATCAGTTTATATGATATCTATTCGAAAGGAGAATAGTAATGAAAAAGTTTATGAAACGGTTTCTTGCTTTGGCTCTTGCAGTTGCTGTCTGTATCACCTGTTATCAGCCATTAGTATCCAAGGCAGATGATCTTCCAGTATCGGTGAAGGGTGGTCCGTGGGCTGTGTCCGAGGGTGTGACTGCAGTTGTGGAAAAGGGTATTTTGTATATTAAGGGTAGTGGAG
>CALZEZ010000216.1 GCA_945643825.1 uncultured Lachnospiraceae bacterium | reverse complement strand
ATGATTGTTGAAAAGGACGGAAAACCGTGTTCCTGCGGTCAAAGAGGCTGCTGGGAGCAGTACGCCTCCGCCACGGCTCTGTCAGAAGCTGCAAAGGAAAAGGCGCTGTCCAAAAAGGATTCAATACTTTATAAATATTATACTGAAAATGAAAAAGCTTCTGGATTTCTGGGACAAGCCGCTGGCATAGAATTCGGAGAGGAAAGGCATTGATTTACTATGGGAGAAAAGTCGGAACAAAAAAAAGAGCATATTCTCGGCTGTGCCAGAAAGGTTTTTGTAGAGAAGGGCTTTCGAAGTGTAACCATGAAGGACATTGTGGAAGCAAGCGAGATTAGCCGGGGAGGGCTGTACCTTTACTTTTCAAATACCGCAGAAATCTTTCTGGAGGTACTAAAGAGAGAGACAGAGGCGGATGACGATGTGTTTTCAGTGAGTATTTCTGAGGATGCAACAGCCACAGATATTCTTCTGCTGTTTTTTAAAGAGCAGAAGAAGGAACTGCTTCGCAGGCGCGGAGATCTGTCGATAGCAACCTATGAGTTCTATTTTGCAAGAGGCAGAGAGGAGAGGGAGAATCATCTGCGCGATCAATATGATGCAGGAGTCAGAATTTTAAAGCATCTGATTGATCAGGGAATTGCAAGCGGAGAGTTTTATGAGGTTGACAGCTCCGTGTTTGCTGGTAACATCATGCTGGTAATTGAGGGCCTAAAGATTTTGTCGAGGACACGCAGAATTTCTGAAAAGCTGGTGGATACCCAGTTTGCCCATCTTTTGCAGCAGCTATGTATGGAAGATGAATAGAGTATTGAAAAAGAATCTATTGTCTGTATAATAAGAGATGTCGGTCAAAAACCGTAAAGGAAACAACACAAATGGAGGAAATGAGTTTCATCATGGACAACGTAAAACGTATCTACGTCGAAAAGAAAGCACCCTTTGCAGTTAAGGCTAAGGAGTTGAAGGAGGAGATCAAAAGCTACCTTGGTATCGCTGGAATACAGGAAGTAAGGATTTTCATCCGGTATGATGTTGAGAATCTGTCTGATGAGGTCTTTGAAAAAGCATGCAAAACCGTTTTTTCGGAGCCACCTGTCGATATTCTCTATCAGGAAAGCATTGATATTCCTGAAAATGCCCACGTCTTTAGTGTGGAATATCTGCCCGGACAGTTCGACCAGAGAGCTGACTCTGCTGTACAATGTGTGCAGTTCCTAAAGGAAGACGAGGAACCGATTATCCGTACTGCGACAACCTATCTTCTGATCGGATCCATAACGGAAGATGAATTTGACAGGATTAAGTCTTACTGCATTAACCCAGTTGATTCCCGGCAGACAGGCATGGAGAAGCCAGAAACCCTTGTCACAAACTATGAGGAGCCTGCTGATGTTTCCTATTTTGAAGGCTTTACGACGATGGCGAGTGAGCCGCTTAGAGAGCTTTATGATTCCTTAAATCTTGCAATGACCTTTAAGGATTTTATTCATATTCAGAACTATTTCAGAGACGAAGAGCATAGGGATCCGTCTATGACAGAAATCCGAGTGTTAGATACCTATTGGTCGGATCACTGCAGACATACCACCTTCTCGACGGAGCTTAAGAATGTGGAGTTTGAGGACGGGTATTATCGCACTCCAATCGAGACTACCTATCAGAGCTATCTGGATACCAGAGGCGAGATTTTTGCAGGTCGAGATGACAAATTCGTGTGTCTGATGGACCTGGCACTCATGGCGATGCGTAAGCTGAAGGCAGATGGCAAGCTTGAAGACATGGAGAAATCTGATGAGATCAACGCCTGCTCTGTTGTGGTTCCTGTTGAGATGGATTATGGTGAGGGACCGGTTACAGAAGAGTGGCTGGTATTTTTCAAAAATGAAACCCACAACCATCCGACAGAGATTGAGCCCTTTGGTGGAGCTGCAACCTGTCTTGGCGGTGCGATTCGAGATCCGTTGTCCGGTCGTGGATATGTTTATCAGGCAATGCGCGTGACCGGAGCGGCTGATCCTACCGTTCCTGTGTCAGAAACCTTACATGGCAAACTGTCGCAGAAGAAGCTTGTCCGTGGTGCAGCCAGTGGTTATTCCTCCTACGGTAATCAGATTGGTCTTGCAACCGGCTTCGTAAAAGAGATTTATCATCCCAATTATGTGGCAAAGCGAATGGAGATTGGTGCTGTTATGGGTGCCGCTCCCCGCGCAAATGTCATCCGAGAGAATTCGGATCCGGGAGATATCATTGTTCTATTAGGTGGACGTACCGGACGCGATGGATGTGGTGGTGCGACCGGCTCCTCGAAGAAGCACACCGAAAGCTCTCTTTCCACCTGTGGTGCCGAGGTGCAAAAAGGTAACGCGCCGACAGAACGTAAGATTCAGAGATTATTCCGTCGTGCAGAGGTAAGTCGTCTGATTAAAAAGTGTAATGATTTTGGTGCTGGCGGAGTCTCTGTTGCAATCGGAGAACTGGCAGATGGTCTGGTTGTGGATCTGGATAAGGTGCCGAAGAAATATGCAGGCTTAGACGGAACCGAGCTTGCTATTTCGGAATCCCAGGAGCGTATGGCTGTTGTGATCGACCCTAAGGATCTTGATGAGCTGATGGAATATATTGCGCAGGAGAATATTGAGGCGGTAGTGGTAGCGACCGTTACGGAGTCGCCCAGACTGGTGCTTAAATGGAGAGGCAAAGAGATAGTGAATATCTCCCGTGCATTCCTTGATACCAATGGAGCACATCAGGAAACAGATGTCAAGGTAGAGCTTCCGGATGAAAAGGACAACTATTTTGAGAAAATTGCGACTCCTGAGGTAAGTGCATGTCTGGAAAACAACGACGTGAAAGGGGCATGGATTTCTTTACTGCATGATTTGAATGTATGTTCCCAGAAGGGTCTTGTTGAGATGTTTGACGCATCCATCGGTGCAGGAAGCGTATTTATGCCTTATGGTGGAAAGTATCAGCTGACTGAAACACAGACGATGGTTGCCAAGTTACCTGTTCTGAAAGGCAAAACAGATACGGTTACCATGATGAGCTATGGTTTTGATCCGTATCTTTCCAGCTGGAGTCCTTACCATGGTGCAATCTATGCAGTGTTAGAATCGCTGTCGAAGATTGTCGCAAGTGGTGGTGATTATAGTAAGGTTCGTTTTACCTTCCAGGAGTACTTCCGCCGGATGAGTGAAGAACCGGCTCGCTGGAGTCAGCCGTTTGCGGCGCTTCTTGGAGCCTATGATGCACAGATCGGATTTGGACTTCCGTCTATCGGAGGAAAGGATTCCATGTCCGGAACCTTCAATGATATTGATGTACCTCCGACTCTGGTATCCTTTGCAGTGGATATTGCCAAGAGTGGGGAAATCATCACACCTGAGCTTAAGAAAGCAGGCAACCGCCTGGTACGTATGAAGATTGAGAAGGATGATTTTGATCTTCCGATGTACGAGGATGTAGCTTCACTTTATCAGTTTATCCATCAGTTAATCTTAGATGGTACGATTCAGTCCGCTTATGCTCTGGATGCAAAGGGTGTTGCGGCAGCAGTTTCCAAGATGGCATTTGGTAACAAGCTTGGTGTCGTAATTGATTCCGAGTTAAATGTGGATACACTGTTTGAGAATGCAATCGGTGATATTTTGGTGGAGATTGCGCCGGATAAGGTGACAAAGCTAACGGATTCGGATTTTGATGCGAAGGTAATTGGTACCGTTGCACAGG
>CALZEZ010000215.1 GCA_945643825.1 uncultured Lachnospiraceae bacterium | reverse complement strand
ATCCTCTGCTGCCTTCACCTTATCATTGGCCTTCACAATAATTCCCTTCTCGTCAATCAGATAAGTAGTGCGAACTACACCCATGGAAACCTTTCCGTAGTTCTTCTTCTCTTTCCAGACATCATATGCCTCAATCACCTGTCGTTCAGGGTCTGCTAGCAGCGTGAATGCCAACCCATTTTTCTCTTCAAATTTTTTATGAGAGGCAACAGAATCCTTGCTCACACCAAGGATTACCGCTCCCTTTTCAGTAAACTGCGGATATCTTTCCGAGAATCCACACGCCTGCCTGGTACAGCCGGGTGTGCTGTCCTTGGGATAAAAATACAGGATTACTTTCTTACCTGCATAATCTGAAAGCTTATGAAGCTTCCCATTCTGATCCGGCAATTCAAAATCCGGCGCCTTTGTTCCTACTTCTAACATAATTCTTCTACCTCCTGTCTTTATCTATTGCCTTATATTGTATCGAAAACAAGATTGCCGTAAACGTCACTGCGATGAAATCTGCAATCGGTTCTGCCATATACACCGCCATTGTCTGATTGGTAAGCAGCAGACGCGGCATAATGAAAATGAGTGGAATTAAGAGTACAAACTTTCTCATTACTGCCACAACAATTGATTGTCCAGCCTTTCCAAGTGCATTGAAGGTCATCTGACAGGCAATCTGTATGCCAAACATAAACATCGATGCCATGTAAATACGTATCGCTACCCTTGTAAAGGCTAGCAGCTCTGCGTCAGAGGTAAACATAGCAGCAAAAATGTCCGGAAACAGCATGACAACGCCCCACAATATCACCGAGTAGCTCAGGCTGACTTTTAATAGCAGCATAAATGCAGCACGCACACGTTTGAAATCCTTTGCTCCATAGCTGTAGCTGATAATCGGCTGTGCCCCCTGTCCAAGCCCCTGAAGCGGGAGCATTGCAAACTGCATGACACTGGTGAGGATGGTCATTGCCCCCACCGCTATGTCTCCTCCGTATTTCTGCAGGGAGCTGTTAAAACAAACGGAAATAATACTTTCGCTTGCCTGCATCACAAAGGTTGCCGTTCCAAGCGCCAGACAAGGCAAAATGATCTTCGGAACAAGAATAAAGTTCTGCCTCTTGATCCGCAGAAACGTTTTCTTCCCGCTAAGGAAGCCAACCACCCAGATGCAGGAGAAGGCCTGCGAGATAATGGTTGCAAGCGCAGCTCCTCTGACACCCATATGGAACCCGAAAATGAAGACCGGATCCAGAATGATATTGGAGACTGCTCCAATAAGTACAGAGCACATTCCTGTTTTGGCAAATCCCTGTGCTGTAATGAACGCATTCATCCCAAGCGTAAGCTCCACAAAAACCGTTCCCACAGCATAGATTGTCATATAGCTTGTCCCATATTCAATCGTATTGTCACTTGCACCAAATGCAAGCAGTAAATCCCGATTCCAGATCAGAAGTAAAATAGTAAGTATAATCGAAATCACAATCTGCAAAACAAAGCAGTTTCCAAGCGTCTTCTCGGCACTCTCCTTGTCTTTTCTACCCATATAAATAGAGGCACGCGGCGCGCCGCCAAAGCCTACCAGTGCAGCAAAAGCAGACACAATCATAATTAGCGGCATGCACACACCTACACCAGTCAATGCCGCCGCGCCTACGTTGGGAATATGTCCAATGTATATCCGGTCAATAATATTATAAAGCATATTGATCAGCTGAGCTGCTACCGTCGGCAGAGCCAGTCGAAACAAAAGCTTTCCCAGAGGCTCGGTGCGCAGAAACTCCTTATCACTCTCCTGTCTGTCATTTCCCTGCTGTTGTTCTCTCACCTTCATGCTTCTTCCTTCTCTCCTTCGCTCTAACTGTTGCCAAAGCAGCGTCTCATAATCGTGCTTCCCTCTTTCTTAAGCCATAAAGCGGAGCTCTTGTAATCAGGAATTACCTTGGCCACCTCATTCCAAAACGCCCTTGAGTGATTCATTTCCTTTCTGTGGCAAAGCTCATGAACCACAACATAGTCAATCACCTCAGGAGGTGCAAGCATCAGCAGACAGTTAAAATTAAGATTCCCTTTTGCACTGCAGCTTCCCCATCTGGTTTTTTGATTTCGGATCGTAATTCTTCCATAATCAACACCGATAAGCTTTGAAAAATACTCTGCTCTCTTGGGAATATATTCTAAAGCCCTGTCAGCAAGCTCCCGGATCTGCGCATTTGTCAGGTACGAAGGCGCCTCCGCTTCATACTTTGCTTTCTGTTCCCGAATCAGTTCTATTTGTTTCCGGATCCATGGCTCCTTCTCGCGAAGAATCCGATCGAGCTCTCTGGAAGAAGCGTACCTGGGTGCTCGCACAGTCACGGATAAATCTGCATTCACCTGGATAGATACCGTTTTTCTGTTTGATTTTATTACTGTAATTTCCATTGTAAGTAGCTTTCTGACGACGAATGGCACTTCCATAACGGAAGTGCCGCTTTTTTATCTTGTACCTTTATCGTATGGAATTCCTTCCGCTTTGGGTGCTTTGGAGGTTTTGGATGTAAAGGCAAGAACCACCAGAGAAATCACATACGGAAGCATATTGTAAATACCGCCCGGAATCTGAAGATTCTTCAGGAAATCAAAGCCCGCATAGACATTGGACAGTGTTCTGAAGAAGCCAAACAGTAAGGCTGCCATAGCTATGTTTTGCGGTTTCCATCTTCCGAAGATCATAACCGCTAACGCTAAAAATCCAAAGCCAGCCACACCATACTCAAAATGCCATTCCGATACACCGGTTGTAACATAACAGATTCCTCCGATTCCACCCAGAAATCCCGAAATGAGTACTCCAGCCCAACGCATTTTATATACATTGATGCCGACAGAGTCCGCTGCCTGTGGATGTTCCCCGCAAGCACATAAGCGCAGGCCAAAACGGGTTTTATAGAGAATGACATACGAGGCAATCACTAAAATAACCGTAATAAGCATAAACCAACTGAACTCAAATCCCTTGATATTTACGATGAATGCCTTTTTCTCATTAACATAGGAAATTATGGAGGAAGTATTATCTCCGTTACTTTCAATCATATTAATGGCTTTTACCAATACCGTTGCAAGTGCGATGCCAAGCATATTCATCGCGGTGCCGACCAGAGTCTGATCTGCTTTCAGATGAATGGCAGCAACAGCAAGTAAGATTGAATAAAGCATTCCCGCAAGCACACTCGCTAGTACCGTTAGCAGAACGATCAGAATTGCCGATGTATCCGGTGACAGGTACTTCATCATAAGAGCTCCACCTAACGCCCCCATAACCATGATCCCTTCCAGACCAAGGTTGATTACACCGGAATGCTCCGAGAAGCAGCCACCCAGGGCTACTAAGGAAAGGATGCAAGCAAATGCAATGGTATATTGTAATAATAGTGTCATACCTATTCCTCAATTCAGATATTTTATTCACAGTATAGCAAAAATCCCACCGGCTTACAACATTGCGTTATGTTAACTACTTGGGACTTATTTTGAAAAAAGAAGTGATTTGTCCTTTGCCTATTCACATCCATTCGTAGCCGCTAAGAATGTCTCAATTGTCCTGGCGTACCCCACCGGATCCCTCTCATAGGACTGGGCATGACCAGCACCTTCCACAATACACAGTTTTTTATATGCACTGCAAGCCGCATAGGCTCTCCTTGAATGCTCGGGAACAATGAAATCATCGTCTGCACCATGGAAGAACAGAACCGGCACCTTATTGT
>CALZEZ010000214.1 GCA_945643825.1 uncultured Lachnospiraceae bacterium | reverse complement strand
GCTGCCCATCTGGAAGCGGCTCTCACCGCTTCCGTCATATAACCACGGCAGCAATATCCCTCTCTCGTTCCATATCCGATCTCTACCATACCGTCCGCGCCAAGCCCTTTGAAGCTGAAATCGCCGACTATGGTGCCCGGCTGTTCCTTTAGCTCCATATACCAAACTGCATTCCAGATTCTGTTATCCGGATGCTCCAGACAGCCCTGCAGCATCTCGGTATAAGCCTGCTTCATTCCCGAATCCTGCTCCGCGCTAATAAGCTGTTTCATCTCTTCATCACTGATTGGATAAAGGTTAAGTCTTTCTGTTTGTATCATTTCTACTCCTTAAATCCCTGTATGTACTCCACGATTGGCTCGATAAACTTCCTGTCGGAGATATCATAGGAATGGCAAATCATCTCCGCCATATCCTTCTCCATCTGAGTAGCATCCTTCTTTTTCTTCATCATACCGGCATACGCTTTCATCATCATTTTAAACGGCAGACTCATTTTTTCATAGGCAAGACCACCCTGACAATAAAATGCTCTGGCATATTTTCTTTCCTCATCCGTCAGCGCATTGTGAAGTGCCGTTTCCACATCCGGGAGTTCGTTTGGACTCGCACCTACACAGAAGAGTGCCAGCTTCTTTCCGTTCCATTTCGGAATTTTGCCTGTAAACCACTCACTGTTTACGATTTTGCCGCCCATGGCCCAGCCTCCGTATAGGATTGCCTGCGCGTCCGCAAAGAAGGAATCGTCCTTTTTCCTTGCCTCCTCGAACGGAATCATCTCTGCTCCTAACGCCTCTGCTAACCACTGTGCGTATCTCTTTGTAAAACCTGTCTTTGATGAATAAACGATCATTGCTTTCATAGCTTTTCCAAATTCCTTTCCATTTTTGCAATCGTCTGTATCGTGGTGATAATCTGCTCCTCGGGTATTCCATCAAACATCTGACGGATCTTATTCTCGCTCTCGCTCTTGGTGCTTTGGCAGAACCTCTCACATTTTTCCGTTACATACACTCTTTGCTTTCTCTTGTCCTGCTCATCGACTTTTATCTCGACAAAGCCCTTTTTCTCAAGCTTAAGCAGAATCTGCTTCACATTCTGGTGAGAGCTTGCCATAATATCGGACAATTCATTGATTGTAGGATTCTCCCGACACAGATTTATGCAGATAATGGCAAAGAATTGTTTCCATGTAATCTCCGAAAAGAAGGAGTCTGCCACCGTCTGATATCGATTCTCAAATGCGCTGAGAAGCCCCAGAAGAAAGGTAGCCGGTGGCATCTGTCCAAACTCCACCTGTCTGCTCGATATGATTTCTCTGTAATCCATTCTGCTCCTCCCCTTATGTAGTAGATTACCATTATGTGTAACATATTACATTTATTTTGTCAATAGAAACCCCCTGCCTTAATGGCAGGGGTTCATTTAGCTTCGGAAATTCAGTTCGTATCTGGTTCCGTGTGAGAAAAGCACGGCTTCCTCCAGCTTGATTTGCAGGATGATGGTATTTTCATCCTCGAAATTGTTATGTCCGTTGTCTATCCATTCGGCAAACACTTCGCGAAGTCTCTGCGCCATCACCTTATTCTCCTCCTTGCCAAAATAGCCAAGACTGCTCGCTGTGCCATTTGCAGTGAACCACTCGCCGCATACGGAAATTCTGGGGTTTCTCGCAATCTGCTTCATTTTATTCGACAGAGCGTAGGTAATCACATAAAACGCTCCCTCCTCATAATAGGCATTGACATATCTTACAGCAGGATAATCTCCATCTATTGTGGCAAGTGCAAGCACTGTATCCTTTCCAAAACGCTCATTCATAACTTTTATTGCTTCGGGATTCATCTGTTCTCTCCTTTTCACTCGATTTGTATGCATGAGATGGTGAGCCTAAGAACCGCAAAATAGATTTCCTCTTCCCCGGTATAGTTCTGTCGGATTGTGGGAAAGCAATCCTGCATCGCCTGATAAACGTCGATTGCAGTCTCGGGGTATGCCTCCCCTGCGACGCGAATCCATCTGCGGGTGCGCTGGTTGTAGCTCACCAGACTTACGCTCGGGTTTTCCAATATCTCGGAAAAAACCTGCTTTCTGCGATCCGTGCCGATATACAGCGTCTTCCCGTCACAGTACAACATCCCCATGGGGCGTTGGTTCGGTTTGTTTCCGGCATCTGTGGCAAGAAAGAAATATCCACAGGATCGAATAAACCGATACGCCTCATCCAAAGAAGTTACGGCCTGTTCTGAAACAGCCTCCTGTTCACCTACATTCAAAAGATAATCCACACTGCACTCCAGAAGGCGGCTAAGCTTAATCAGCTTCTCCGTCTCGGGAAAAGCCATATCAATCTCCCACCGGGACACCGATTGGCGGGAAACCTCCAGAATCTCTGCCATCTGCTCCTGGGTAAGTCCTTTTTTCTTGCGCAAGAATGCTATTTTTTCACCGGTTCGCATATTCATCTCCATCTCCGTATTCACAAAATAAGCATACTTCGTTTAGCTTGTTCTGTAAACACTGTTTGAGGTGACAGATGTATCGTTTGACGTGCTTTTATTTCTACTGTGACTGGCTTTCTCCGACTGCCTGCATCATCGCGAAGAAATATTTTGCTTCACCCGTGCGAAAGAATTCAAACCATGCTTCCAGCGCATTCGGTGCAAAGACCTGCAGCCGCTCCAGAATGTGCTTTGCCCATAACAACCCTCCTGCACTTCCAGCCGTAATCAGGTTGTCATCTGCATAAGCCAGGCAGTCTACATAGAAATCCTTTCCCGTATACTGTGGAACAAACATATCCAAAAAGCCTGCGCCATTACTGGTGTGGTGTCTGTTGTCAAGAATTCCCACTCGGGCGAGCGCAGTTGTCGCCCCACAGATTGCCCCAACTGTTCCTCCAAGTGCTAACAGCTTCTTTGCAGTCTCCAATACGCTGTCGTGACAGGGATCGTTCCACGTGTCAGCCCCCGGCAGAAGCAAAACGCTCGTAGAATCCATGACGATCTCACTGATCTCACAATCTGGCACCAGCCTCACTCCACCCATTGTTGTAATGGGATTCTTTGTGCAACCGACATATTTTAATGTAATCTCTGCTGCATCCTTTTTAAAAAACCTGCCTGAGTGAAGCTCCGCCGTGAGATGTCCAATCTCCCAATCTGCTAACGTGTCCAGAACATAAACATAAACGATTGACATAATTTGTACCTTCTTTCTTTTTTTCTCTATTGTACTCTGTAATTGTTGACACATGTATGTCAACAATCTATGCTATGATTAAGAAAAAAGAAATGGAGCGCAAAATGAAGGTAGACAGACTGGTCAGCATTATTTTTCTTCTGTTAGAGAAAAAGAGAGTGAGCGCACAGGAGTTGGCTGAGATGTTCGAGGTATCTCCCCGCACAATTTATCGGGATATTGACGCGATATGCATGGCAGGCATTCCAATCTGTGCCACATCCGGGGTCGGGGGTGGTTTTGAAATCATGCCGGGTTATAAGATAGAAAAGAATGTGTTTGGGACATCGGATCTTGCTGCTCTCTTAATGGGATTATCCAGTCTGACCGGAGTAATGCGCGGAAATGAACTCATTCATACGCTTGCTAAGGTGAAAAGCTTTATTCCGGCAGATCAGGCAAAGGAAATCGAAGGAAGGGTCAATCAAATCTATATTGACCTTCACCCATGGATGGGTACAAGAGACATGCAGCCTTATCTGGAAATCATTCAAAAGGCTTTAGAAGAAAA
>CALZEZ010000213.1 GCA_945643825.1 uncultured Lachnospiraceae bacterium | reverse complement strand
AGAATGCCCGGAGCTGCTGCATTTTTGTAAATCGGTTGTAGTGCTTGATCATCATAGACAGGGAAGTGAGACGATTGAGAATGCAACACTCTCCTATGTAGAGGCCTATGCGTCATCGGCATGTGAGATGGTAGCGGAGATCCTGCAATATACACTGGACAATATTCATATCTGTGCGGAGGAGGCAGACTGTCTCTATTCCGGAATAATGATTGACACGAACAACTTTATGACCAAGACCGGAGTCAGAACCTTTGAAGCGGCTGCTTTCCTCAGGAGAAACGGTGCAGATGTAACGCGCGTACGTAAGCTGTTCCGGGAAGGGGCAACCGAGTATAAGGCTAAGGCCGATGCGGTCAGTCAGGCAGAAATATATCGCTCCTACTATGCGATTTCAACTTGTACCAGTGAGGAACTTGCCAGCCCGACTATTGTGGGAGCGCAGGCGGCAAATGAGCTGTTGAATATCAAGGGAATTCGCGCAAGCTTTATCCTGACGGATTATCAGGGAAAAATATTTGTGAGCGCCCGCTCCATTGACGATGTCAATGTACAGGTTATCATGGAACGTCTGGGCGGAGGCGGTCACATGAATGTGGCTGGCTGTCAGATGGAAGGAACCTCCATCTATGAGGCAATCGGCGCAGTAAAGAGAACAATAGACAGCATGATAGAAAGTGGGGAATTAGACGGATGAAAATAATATTACTGAAGGATGAAAAGAAGCTGGGAAAAAAAGGAGATATCATTGAGGCAAATGACGGATATGCCAGAAATTACATCCTGCCGCAGAAGATCGGTGTGGAGGCAAACGGCAAGAATCTGAATGACTTAAAGCTTCAGAAGGCCAATGATGATAAGATTGCAGCCAAACAGCTTCAGGATGCAAAGGAGCTTGCAGAGAAGCTTTCCACAAAGAAGGTGACGCTTGCCATCAAGGCAGGAGAAGGCGGCAAGGTGTTTGGCGCTGTTTCCTCAAAGGAAATTGCTGCTGCAGCAAAGGAGCAGTGTGGATTAGATATCGATAAGAAGAAGATTCAGTTAGGTGAATCGATTAAAATGTTAGGAAGCTACGATGTGAAGATAAAACTTCACCCACAGGTAGTAGGAACTCTTAAGGTAGAGGTGAAGGAAGCGTAAAACTATGGCGATGGATGAAGCACTGATTAAACGTGTTCTTCCGCATAGTATAGAGGCTGAGCAGTCAGTTGTCGGATCCATGATCATGGACAGGGAGGCAATTGTGGTAGCCTCTGAACTGATTAGCGGAGATGATTTCTATAATAAGCAGTACGGGATTCTGTTTGACACGATGGTCGAGCTGCATGAAGAGGGACAACCGATCGATATTGTTACGCTTCAGAACAGGCTAAAGGAGAAGGATGTTCCACCGGAGATAAGTGGTTTGGAATTTATCCGTGATATCATAACAGCGGTTCCAACCTCGGCAAATATCAAATATTATGCAGAGATTGTAGCTGAGAAGTCAACTCTTCGTAAGCTGATCAAGCTGACAGAGGAGATAGAGAATACCTGTTATCTCGGCAAGGAAAGTCTGGAAGTAATTTTGGAGGAAACGGAGAAAAAGGTTTTCTCCATTGTCCAGAAGAGAAATACCGGCGACTTTGTGCCAATCCGGCAGGTTGTTATGAATGCGATGGACAAGATCGAGAAGGCATCCAGAAATAAGGGTGCGGTAACCGGAATTCCTACCGGCTTTATTGATCTGGATTACCGCACAGCCGGTTTACAGCCCTCGGATCTGATTTTGATTGCAGCGAGACCCTCCATGGGTAAAACCGCGTTTGTATTGAATATTGCACAGAACATTGCTTTTAAGCAGGATCAGACGGTTGCGGTTTTCAGTCTTGAGATGTCCAAGGAACAGCTGGTTAATCGTCTGTTCTCGCTGGAATCCAAGGTTGACTCCCAGCATATCCGAACCGGACAGCTATCCGATAAGGAATGGGAGGATTTGATTGAGAGTGCCGGAACTATCGGCAAGTCCAATCTGATCATTGATGACACGCCGGGTATCAGCATAGCAGAGCTTCGCTCCAAATGCCGCAAGTACAAACTGGAGCATAATCTGTCTGTTATCATGATTGACTATTTGCAGCTTATGACCGGCTCCGGAAGATCGGATTCCAGACAACAGGAGATTTCCGATATTTCCCGTTCGCTGAAGGCATTGGCCAGAGAGCTGAGTGTTCCTGTGATTGCGTTGTCGCAGCTGTCACGTGCGGTAGAGCAGAGACCGGATCATCGTCCAATGCTTTCTGATCTTCGTGAATCGGGTGCAATTGAGCAGGATGCCGATGTTGTAATGTTTATTTATCGAGATGACTATTACAATCACGATACCGAACGCAAGAATGTCGCTGAGATTATTATTGCCAAGCAGAGAAATGGTCCGATCGGAACGATTGAGCTGGCTTGGCTTCCCAATTATACACAGTTTGCAAATCTGCAAAGAAATGAGCATTAACAATGAAAATACGAAAGAGAGCAGGTGCGATGCACCGGCTCTCTTTTTTGTTAAGATTATGATAAAGGAGCGAAAAACATGTATTATCTGATTTCTGAGGCAGCGAAAAAAGTAGATGTGGAGACACATGTACTGCGATACTGGGAGGAAGAGCTCGAATTGCCGATTAAACGCAATGAACTGGGGCATCGATATTATACGAAAGAGGATATAGAACGCTTCGTGCAGATTAAGGTTTGGAAGGAACAGGGCTTACAGCTCAAAGCGATTCGTCTTCTGTTAAAGGATGGGAAGCTTATGCCATTAGATGATGTGCAGCTGGTAGAGCCGGCGAATCAGATAGCACAGTCGGAGACAAGAGAAGAAAAAATGCATCGTATGGCGCAGCTTTTGCAGCAGGCACTGATACAGACGATGACACAGGTCAATGAGGAGCAGACCAAAGCGCTTGTCGGAAAATACATGGACGAGCTGGAAAAAGCCAAAGAGCATATTCTGAAGGAACTCAACTATCAATTCCGTAATGTGAATGAGCAGAACGAAAAACAGCTCCAACAGGAGGAAGAGCATTACCGCAAGCTTGATGAGCTTATGCGGCGCAAACAAAAAAAGCATCTGGAATGACCAGATGCTTTTTGTCTACTTTGTAATGGTTATTATGCCTGGGCAATAGAACCGGTAGGGCAGGTACCAGCGCAGGAACCGCAATCGATGCAGGTATCAGCGTCGATTTCGAATTTGCCATCTCCCATATGGATAGCACCAACAGGGCACTGAGCCTCACAAGCTCCACAACTTACACATGCGTCACTAATAGCAAATGCCATAATTTTATCCTCCTAAAATAAGTAATTGTTCTTTCAAAAGTTCTCGTTTATTGTAATATAAATCGCAAGGGAATACAAGAGTAATTTAGCAAAAACCTTACTACATTAATCCCAATTCCTTCCGACGTTTTTTCACGCCATCAAGGATCACCTGCTTCTTGACAAGCAGATCGTTCTGATTCATGGCCGGAACATCCTTTAGCTTGTACTCCAGGCCAAGCTTCTCATATTTGGGCTTTCCCATCGTATGGTATGGGAGAGCATCGAGTGCCTTAAGATTCTGAAATTGTCCTATGAAATAGCCAAGCTCGAAGAGATAGGAATCCTCATCGGTGAGACCGGGGACAATTACGTGACGAATCCACATCGGAATCTGCTTCTCGTCCAGATATTTGGCAAAGGCAAGGATGCCGTCATTTGGCTGTCCGGTAAGCTC
>CALZEZ010000212.1 GCA_945643825.1 uncultured Lachnospiraceae bacterium | reverse complement strand
AAGTTCTTCAGGGGTGGGTGCAATTCCCTACTGGCGGTGATCATAAGTCCGCGACCTGTATCGCAAGATACGGCTGAACCGGTGAAAATCCGGTACCAACAGTAAAGTCTGGATGGAAGAAGAGGCTTATAAAGGATACTTATGGCAGATTGCGATAAGTGTTTATTTATGAAACCACGCCCTGAGAAGATTTTCTCAGGGCTTCTTTTTGTGGAACTTTCCTTTACAATAGCTAAATTGAGAGGAGAAAAAGAAAATGAATGGTTTGTTGCAGAGTGTGAAAGAAAATGTTGTATTTTGTCTGGTGTTTTTGGGAATCATAGCAGGTATGTTTGTACTTGCCTATGTGGTGGAGCTCGCGTTTAAGAAGAAAAACGGGGATACCGAGAAGATGCTTTCAACCAGAAAGATGGCGATGGTCGGTGTATTTTCAGCGACTGCGGTTGTGCTTTATGTGCTGGATTTCCCGGTACCGTTCGCGCCGCCCTTTTATAAGCTGGATTTCAGTGAGATTCCGGTTCTGGTCGGATCATTTGCGTTTGGACCGGTTGCAGGAGTTATGATTGAATTTGTGAAAATCCTTTTAAAGCTTTTATTAAAAGGAACGGATACTGCATTTGTCGGGGATCTTGCCAATTTCATGGTCGGCTGCAGCTTTATCCTGCCGGCATCCTTTCTTTATCAATTCAAAAAATCCAAAAAGAATGCAATTTTAGGCTGCATAACGGGAACGCTTGTCATGACGGTGTTTGGAACGGCTTTCAATGCTGTTTACCTGATTCCTGCCTTTGCCAAGCTCTATGGCATGCCGCTGGATGTAATCATTGCAATGGGAACGAAGATTCATGCAAGTATCGATAATGTGGTAAGCCTTGTGGTGATGTGCGTAGCACCCTTGAATCTGGTAAAGGGAACTTCGGTTTCCTTGATAACAGTGCTTGTGTATAAGAAGCTTAGTCCGATTTTAAAGTCCGGTGTACGTCGGTAAGACTTGCACTTTCTTAGAATATCAGTATAATAAAGAAGAAGGGGCGGTAGGGATACCCGTCCCTTCTTTTTTGGGTTAGAAAAGACAGATGAAAGAAAGGTTTTGGAACCGGAGATGGAAGTTGAATTTGATGCAAAGCTGACACGTGGTATCATTCAGGATTATATGCTTCATAATGGATATAATTCAATAATATGGATTGTTGTGACGATATTAGGAGTCCTCATGATGGCAAGCTTTCTTCTGACAGGCAGAATCGGAACAGCCTTTATCGGTTTGGTCATTGTACTTTATATGCCGGTTGTTACCTTTATGCGCGCGAAGAAGGTTGCGAAGAAGGATCGGTTTCAGGATAGAAGCTTCTATTTATTAAATGAGAAGGGAATCACCAAAGTGGATGGTTCTGATACCAAGCGGATTGACTGGGAGGATGTTGAGAAAGCATCTTCTACAAGAAAGAGTATTCTGGTAACGACAACACAGCAGAAGACCTGTATCTTTCCGAGAAAGGATATGGGGGACAAGACGGCAGCGGTTGTACAGATGATTTCCACGCATATTGATCCGCAGAAGAATAAGATTCGGTGGTAAGGAAAGAACAATGGCAGTAAAAGTTTTTGAAACGAAAAGCGCGGAGGAAACCTTTGAGCTTGGAAAACAGATTGGGGCGTCGGCAGATGCAGGATCTGTTTATACCCTGATCGGTGATCTGGGTGTGGGCAAGACTGTTTTTACAAAAGGAGTGGCAGCCGGACTTGGAATAACGGAGCCGGTATGCAGTCCGACCTTTACAATCGTGCAGGTATACGAAGAAGGGAGAATCCCTTTTTACCATTTTGATGTATATCGAATCGGTGATGTAGAGGAGATGGATGAGGTTGGATATGAGGACTATATCTATGGAGATGGAATCAGTCTGATCGAATGGGCGAATCTGATTGCAGATATTCTTCCTCCACGGTATCATCAGGTAACCATAGAGAAAAATCTGGAGAAAGGCTTTGATTATCGTAGAATAACGATTGAGGATATCGAAAGAAAATGAAATTATTAGCTCTGGACAGTTCGGGGCTTGTGGCATCTGTAGCCGTGGTGGAGGATGACACACTGCTTGCTGAATTTACAATGAATTATAAGAAGACACATTCACAGACTCTGGTTCCGATGATGAACGAAGTGAAGCGCATGATTGATTTGGATTTGGAGTCCATTGATGCCATTGCGATTGCGGCGGGTCCCGGTTCCTTTACCGGACTTCGCATTGGTTCTGCGACGGCGAAAGGACTCGGGCTGGCACTGGATAAACCGATTGTGCCTGTGCCCACGGTAGATGCACTGGCCTACAATATGCGTGGAACCGCTGATGTAGTGTGTCCTCTGATGGATGCAAGAAGAGAGCAGGTCTATACCGGACTGTATGACTTCTCCTACCAGGATGGATCCTATCGGATGAACATCATAAAGAGTCAGTGTGCGGTTGCATTACAGGAGATAGCAGCCGCGTGTAATGAGCTCGGACGCCGTGTGATTTTTCTCGGAGACGGCGTACCTGTTTATCGTGAAAAAATATCGCAATGTGTCAATGTGCCGTACAGCTTTGCAGATAGCTTTCAGAACAGACAGCGCGCTTCTGTAGTGGCAGCGCTTGGCATGAGCTTGTTCCGACAGGGAGTTGTTGTGAGTGCACAGGATCATGCGCCGGAATATCTGAGGCTTAGCCAGGCTGAGAGAGAGAGAATGGAACAATGATAGAGATACGCCGGATGAGACCGGAGGACGCAGAGGCAGCAGCAAGGTTAGAGGCGGTCTGCTTTTCCCATCCGTGGAGTGCAAAAGCATTTGCACAGTGTGCAGCAGATGAGAATGTCTGTTACCTGATGGCATGGGAAGGGGAAAAGCTGGTTGGAAACTGCGGTGTCCGTAATATCGCAGGCGACGGGGAGATTACCAATGTTGCAGTGGATCCTGCGTGCCGCAGACAGAGAGTTGGCACCGAATTGATGAATAAGCTTCTTGAGACCGGGCGCAGTATGGGCATTGAGGCATTTACGCTTGAGGTTCGTGCATCCAATCAGGCTGCAATCCGGCTCTATGAATCGTTTGGATTTTTGTTGGAGGGGACTCGAAGGAATTTCTATGAGGATCCGAGGGAAGATGCGCTGATTTACTGGAAGCGCTAGAAAGGCATGGTTATTTAAATTGCTAGAGGTTTGTTTGCTGGGAACAGGGGGAATGATGCCCTTACCATATCGTTGGCTTACTGCTATGATGGCACGTTATAATGGCTCTGCTGTTTTGATTGACTGCGGGGAGGGAACGCAGATTGCGCTAAAGGAAAAGGGCTGGAGTCCTAAGCCTATTGATGTAATCTGTTTTACCCACTATCATGCAGATCATATCAGTGGGCTTCCGGGGATGCTTCTTACTATGGGAAATGCGGAACGAACCGAACCTCTGACACTTATTGGGCCAAAGGGGCTAAATCGGGTGGTCAGTGCGCTTCGTGTGATTGCACCGGAGCTCCCCTTTGAGATTATCTGTCAGGAGATTACGGAAACCAACCAGACCTTTTGCCTGAATGGAATGTATATTGATGCCTTTCGCGTCAACCACAATGTAGTGTGTTATGGATACAAAATCAGGGTGCCACGTGGCGGCAAATTCAATCTGGAGAAGGCACAGGCACTTGGCATTGACAGACGCTTCTGGAATCCACTGCAGAAAGGAAAGACAGTGGAAGTCGATGGCAGAATATATACACCGGATATGGTACTTG
>CALZEZ010000211.1 GCA_945643825.1 uncultured Lachnospiraceae bacterium | reverse complement strand
CTGCCCCAATTCCACTGATGCCGGTTCCTATTACTAAAACACGCTTCATACTCTCACCCTTTTCTCTTTCCTGTCCTTTGCTCATCCTCATCAGATACCAAGCAATGCCACCAGGCAAAGCAGCCCTGTAATAATGGAAAAGACTGCCACAACCCTCGTTTCAGACCACCCGCAGAGCTCAAAATGATGATGAATCGGAGCCATTCTAAAAATCCTTTTTCCATGCGTCAATTTGAAATAGCCAACCTGTAAAATAACTGACACAACCTCTATCAGATAAATAAATCCAATGATGGCAATAAAAATCGGCATCTGCATCATATAGGCCGCGGCTGCAACATAACCACCCAATGCCAGAGAACCGGTATCTCCCATAAAGACACTTGCCGGATAAACGTTAAACAATAAAAAACCAAGCAATGCACCAATCACAGCACAGCTGATCGGCGCAGTTCCACTTCCCAAGCCTATTGCTACCACCGCAAAAAAGGCAGCCACTACAACAGTTACAGAGCTTGCCAGACCATCCAGACCATCTGTAAAATTCGTTCCATTCACAGTACCTATCACAATGAAGAAGAGAATCGGAATATTCAGGACTCCAAAATCCAGATAGTGTCCCTCCCAGAACGGAATCCGCATTGCCAATGAAACATCCGTATAATGTGTAAGATAATAGGCAAACACTCCTGTTACGGCAAACTGTAACACCATTTTCTGCCATACCTTAAGTCCCATGGATCTTTTCAGGACAACCTTGATATAATCATCCAGAAATCCGATCAGCCCAAACCCCAGCGTTAGAAACAGTATTGGAATGATATTAGGATAATCCCTCACATAAAAAAGTGATGTTACTACAATGCTGAAAAGAATCATAATCCCGCCCATGGTAGGCGTTCCATTTTTCTTAAGATGTGCCTGTGGTCCCTCATCTCTGACCGTCTGCCCGACCTTGAGACGCCGCAGAAACGGAATCACAACCGGTCCTATCACCGCAGTTATTAAAAAAGAAAGTACAACAGGAAACACTATACTACTACTAATGGCACTACTGTTCATGAACACAAGTCCTTTCATTCTCTTTGTCTGATGCTGTTACATCTTTCTAATTATACCCCATTTCTTCCAGATAAGGTAGTATATTTTCAAAAAGCTGCCGTATCACCGGTGCTGCAATAGTACCTCCATAGTAGACACCCTTCGGATTATGAATAATGCAGACAGCTAACACCTTAGGATCATCTGCCGGAGCAAAACCAAGAAAAGAAGAAATATAACGATTGGCACTTCTGGGAAGCGTCTGACTGGTTGCTGTTTTGCCACCCACACGATATCCCTCTACCGCGCCATTTCTGCCTCCCCCCTCTGATACCACTTTTTCCAGTATCTCTCGCATAGTCTGCGATGTCTTCTCTGATACAATTCCTTGCGTGACCGGATATTCAAAGGCTTCTTCATACTCATTATCTGCATCAGCTACCTTCACGCCAAAGTGAGGTGTAACACGGTTTCCACCATTAATTATAGAAGATACCGTTGTTGCCAACTGGATTGGCGTAATCTGAAACGACTGGCCAAACGATATGGTCGCCAGCTCGACCTGTCCAATCTGATCCTTTGCATGCATAATGGTTCCCGCTTCGCCCGGCAGATCTATTCCGGTTTTCCCCAGCAATCCAAACCTTTTAAAATACTCATAGTTTCTGTCTGCTCCCAGCCGGAGACCAACCGTAACAAAAACCGGATTACAGGAGTTTTCTGTTGCCTGCACAAAATTCTCTCCTCCATGACCACCACGCTTGTGACATCGGATTCTTCTATCCTCAACCATAATATATCCAGGACAGGAAAACTGATCCTCGGGCGTAACCACCCCTTCTTCCAGCCCAGCTGCCGCTGTAATCACCTTAAAGGTTGAGCCAGGCTCATAGGTGTCGTTGATGCAGGCATTTCTCCACATCTGATTCAAAATTTCCTGTCTGTTTTCCTCAGTTATTACCTCTGTCACCTCTGACATTGACTCCGGAAGCTGATACGGATTATTCAGATCAAACTCCGGCACATCCACCATTGCCAGAAGTTCTCCATTTTGCGGATTCATAACCAAAATACATACCCTGTCTGCCTCCTTTTTCTCCAGGGCTGTTTTTGCAAGCTGCGTAGCATAGGTCTGAATATTCAAATCCATACTAATCGTGAGATTTTTTCCGGGCTTTGGCTCCAGCCTCTTCTCTCCGGCCTCTGCAACCTCGACTCCTTTCGCATCGGTCACAGTTAGAATCATTCCGGGATCTCCCTTGAGATAGTCCTCATAGATGACTTCCAGTCCAATGATTCCCTGATTATCCCCACCTGTAAAACCCAACACCTTGGATGCCAGCTCCCCATGTGGATAATATCGTTTATAGTCTTCATCAACCTTAACTCCCGCCAGCCCATATTCTCGTATTCTGTCCCCAGTCTGCTTATCCACATTGCTCTTAATGCGTTCAATAGATGAATACTTCTCGACTCTTGCGCGTACCTTTTCCTCGGAAATTCCCAATTCATCGTTTAAAACATCAATTACTCTTTCCGGGTCTTCAATCTGATTATGAACAACTGAGATGGTACATACTGTACGATTATCCGCCAGAATCTGTCCATTACAATCAAGGATCTGCCCACGTGCAGCTTTTATGGATCGCTCTCGTTCATGGAGTTCATCTGCAAGCTTACTGTAATGATCTGATCTCCAGACCATCAGATAAGTAAGTCTTCCTATCAGCGCAAGAAATATAGCAACAATCATAATCATAACTGTTATATTTTTGCCCCGATTGTGGCTTTTATTCGGCATAAAAACCCCCACCTACAGGTATTGGTATAATATTATTCTCCCTCTTTATGTGTTATTCATATCCGTTCGGCAAAAATAGCAGGTTGAAAGCCTGCTATTTGTACAACCACTATTCTTCCTGTCCCCCAAGAGGTTCCCAGCCCGGCTCATTCGTTCCTGCAACCCCTTTGTTTCCAACTGTATCTACTGAGCTGCTACCCATAACATGTCCTGTCTCCGGATCGACAAGCTCTCCTGTGTCTGGATCAACCGCATAACCGGTTTCGGGATCAATCGGGAAATCTTTCCAGGCCTCCGAATGCGTATCTTTCTGCTCTTGCTGTTCCTGCTCCTCTTGCTGTGGCGATTCCTCATTGTTCTCATCGGCACCAGTTTGCGCAGCCTCCTCCGACTCCTCCTGCTTAGTCGTACTCTGCGTATAGAGCAACGTATCTGCAAGCTGCTTTTCTTCTAACTCCTTACGTTCTTTCTCACTCAGTTCCTCTGTCATGAATATATTCATATAAGGAAGAACCTCGGTCAGGATATTCCTCACAATTCCCGTAGCAAATTTGGCATCATCCTGATGCTTGACATTCGGACGATCAACCACAACATAAATTGCAATCTGCGGATCATCTGCCGGTGCATAGCCCATAAAGGAAACTACATAATTCGTTTTGTCTCTGGGAACCATCTCGGCCGTTCCTGTCTTACCGCCTATCGCATATCCTGCCGGTCTCGCAGTATGACCGGTTCCTTCCAGCACAACTCCATTACAGTAATCAATAATCTTCTCACAGGTAGATGGAGATACTGTCTGCTTCAGCACACGCGGCTCGATGTTTTTTACAGTAGCGCCATCCGATGTCATGATCTTGCTCACCATATGAGGTTCATAATAATATCCACCATTAATCAACGAGCAAAACGCCGTAATCATTTCAATCATTG
>CALZEZ010000210.1 GCA_945643825.1 uncultured Lachnospiraceae bacterium | reverse complement strand
AGGAAAGACCATTCAGTCGTTTCCAGAATAACGAGCATGACTGTGGATGTAAGGAATGAGGATAAAAAAACGGTGCGTGGAAGCACCGTTTTTTATATGAATCTAGTTGGATTTTATTTCTTTCCATAAATCGTTATAAAGCTTATCACCCTCTTCTCCAAGATAGGAGAAGGTCTCCAGATTATTGTATTGTCCCAGATCGGGGAACGCTATGGATGAGTGCTTGATATCCTCTTCCTCAATCAGTTCCCTTGCGGCATCATTTGGAGTGGAATAGGTGATGTATTGAAAATTTTTATAGGCAATGTCGCCACGGCACATAAAGTCAATAAATTTCTCTGCATTTTCCAAGTTAGGAGCGTTCTTTGGAATTACCCAGGAATCGATCCAGACATTTGTACCCTCCTTGGGAATCACATATTCCAAATCTGCATTTTCTCTTTGGGTATAAATTGCTTCGCCGGAATAAATAACTCCAAGAGCTGCCTCACCACCGATCATTTTGTCTCGAACCTGATCAATGACATAGGCCTGTACGAGTGGCTTTTGCTCTATCAGCTTTGCAGTAGCCTCTTTCAGCTCCTGCTCATCCAAAGTATTCATTGAATAACCTAAGGATTTTAAGGAAACCATGAATGCATCCCGTACCGAATCCTGCATCAGAATGTTATCTGCGTATTTCTCATTCCATAGAATATCCCAGCTCTCGACCGGATCATCAACCATTGTTTTGTTATATAGGATTCCGACTGTTCCCCAACAATACGGAACAGAGTATTTATTGCCGGGATCAAACTGTGTAGACTGCTCATAATACTGAGCATTAATGTTCTTTGCATTAGGAATATGATCAAAGTTCAATTCCTGAAGAAGATCATTTTCTATCATTTTTTGTATCATATAATCGGAGGGACAAACAACATCATACTTGGATGCGCCTGCTTCCACCTTGGGGTACATGATCTCATTGGTTTCAAATTCATCATAGATAACCTTAATTCCGGTTTCCTGTTCAAACTGTTCAATGGTTTCCGGGTCAATGTATTCACCCCAGTTATAGACAATGACCTCACCATTTTGTTTACCGGAGGAGGAAGCACCGCATCCGGAGAGACAAAGTAGAGCTGCAGACAATAGGAGAGTGGTAAATGCTATTTTTTTCATGAGAAAATTCCTTTCGTATTAGATTTCCTTGGTTTTCTGACTGCCTGATGGTCTGTAATTTACCAATAACAGCAACAGGATAACAGTTGCAAAAATAATGGTAGATAAAGCATACATCTCAGGCTTGATGCCTTTCTTTACTTCTGTATAAATCTTTGTGGATAATGTATCAACACCGACCCCTTTGGTAAAATGAGTAATAATAAAATCGTCAATGGACATGGTAAATGCCATCAGGAAGCCGGAGGCGATTCCAGGAAAAAGGTCTGGAAATACCACTTTAAAAAAGGCCTTAATATTGGTTGCGCCAAGATCCATAGCAGCTTCGTAGGTGCTTGGATTAAGTGTTTTTACTCTTGGAAGAACCGATAACATCACATAAGGAATATTAAAGGTAATATGGGAGATCAGAATCGTACCGTATCCAAAACGCAGGCCGAAGCTGATAAAAAGAAGCATAAGAGAGATACCTGTTACAATCTCTGCATTCAGCATAGGGATGTTCGTAACCCCTGTTAGGATTGCGCGGGAACGGCGCTTCATTCCAGACATGGCGATACAGGTAATGGTTCCGATTATGGTGGCGACAAGTGCAGATACCAGTGCAATCAGAAGCGTGTTCCATAGAGCCTGCAGAATATCTCTGTTCTGAAAGAGCTGTACATACCATTTGATGGTAAAGCCACCCCACTTGGATCGCGTCTTGCTTGCATTAAAGGAAAGAACGATCAAGGTTGCAATCGGAGCGTAGAGAAACACGAGGATAAGACCGATATAAAGCTTTTTAGCAAAATTCTTCATATTGTATTTTCCTCCCCATTTGTATCAAAGACTGCAGAGACAATCATACTGATAATGATGAAAATCATCAGAACGATAGATAGTCCGCTTCCGAGATACCAGTTGCTTGCCTGGGTGAATTCCTGTTCGATTACATTTCCAATCAGAAGAATCTTGCTTCCGCCAAGCAGAGTTGAGATCACAAATGTAGTAAGTGCAGGAACAAATACCATGGTGATTCCGCTGATGATTCCCGGAACCGAAAGCGGAAGCGTCACATGCAGGAAGGTATGGAATTCATTCGCACCAAGATCCTTGGCTGCATGGATTACGTTCGGATCAATTTTGGACAATACATTATACAGAGGAAGTACCATGAATGGCAGAAAATTATACACCATGCCGAGAACTATCGCATAAGGGGTGTTGATTATATTAATTGAAGGCAGATGAAAAAGAGAGAGGAGACTGTTGATGACACCGGTCTTCTCCAGCAGGGTCTGCCAAGCTAGTGTTCTTAACAAAAAATTCATCCACATGGGAAGGATAAAAATCACAATGATAAAGCTGTGCTGGTTTACATGAAGATTTGCAAGAATCCATGCCAGTGGATAGGCTAACATCAGACAGATTATCGTACTGATTAAGGAAAGCAAAATCGATAACCAAAGTGCCTTACTGTGTTCTGCCGTTGCAATTGCTGCAATATTTGCCAGTGTAAATGCACCGGTTTTATCTGTTAGGCCATAGTAGAAGACCATACAGAGAGGAATAAGGATAAAGGTAACTGCCCAAAGAAAGTAAGGCGCAGCGAGCCATTTTGTTTTAACATTTTTATTCATTGACGCCAACAGCCTCCTCATCCTCTGAAGCAGGCTTGTTCATGATCTGAATGTTAAAGGGTTCGACATTGATTCCCACCTTTGTTCCAACGGGGAACATGGTAGTTGAGTGAACCAGCCATTCAAAACCATTAGCAAGAACTTCCATCTCATAATGAACACCTTTGAAGATCAGATGTGTGACAACACCATCGAGAAGTCCATTTCCCTGGGATGTGAGCTCCACATCCTCGGGGCGTATTACTACGTCGACAGGTGTATTTATGCCAAAGCCTGTGTCAACGCAAGGAAATTTTACCCCCAGTATCTCTACTAATCTATCCTGCAGCATGATTGAACTTATTATATTGGAATCACCAATGAAATCTGCAACAAAAGCATTTTCAGGTTCGTTGTAGATTCGTTCGGGAGAACCAATCTGCTGAATGTAACCCTGGTTCATGACCACAATGGTATCAGACATCGTTAAGGCTTCTTCCTGGTCGTGTGTAACATAGATAAAAGTAATGCCAAGTTCGTTTTTTAATCGAATCAGTTCATACTGCATATCCTGACGAAGCTTTAGATCGAGTGCTCCAAGCGGTTCATCTAAAAGAAGTAACTTTGGTTCGTTGACAATGGCACGAGCAATTGCAACACGCTGCTGTTGACCACCGCTGAGTGAGTCAGGCATACGATTTTCAAAACCATCCAGATTGACAAGCTTCAATGCATATTTAATTTTATCGTTTATATAGCTTTTGGTTTTTTTCTTTAATTTCAGTCCGAAGGCAATATTTTCCGCAATGTTCATATGCGTAAAAAGAGCATATTTCTGGAAGACGGTATTGAGCTGTCTACGGTAGGGCGGAAGATTGGTGATATCCTGCCCGTCAAAAAAAACAGTGCCACTGTCAGGAGATTCAAAGCCGCCAATAATACGCAACGTGGTTGTTTTACCACAACCACTGGGACCTAAGATAGTGAGGAATTCATTCTCACGGATATAGAGATTCAAGTCA
>CALZEZ010000209.1 GCA_945643825.1 uncultured Lachnospiraceae bacterium | reverse complement strand
GGATCCGCTGTTTCGCAAAAGCAACCACTACGCCATGACATTTGCGATGACCTACAACAGCAGCGAGAATTATATCCTGCCGCTCTCCCATGACGAGGTGGTGCACCTTAAATGCTCCATGGTCAACAAGATGCCGGGCTACCAGGTGGATAAATATGCCAATCTGCGTCTTGGCTATACCTATATGTTTGGACACAGCGGCAAGAAGCTTCTGTTTATGGGACAGGATTTCGGGCAGGAGCGCGAGTGGAGCGAGGCGAGAGAGCTTGACTGGTTCCTTTTGCAAAATCCGCTCAATCAGGGAATGCAGGACTATGTCGCGGAGCTTCTTAAGCTCTACCGGAAATATCCGTGCCTTTATGAATTGGATGAGGGCTGGAACGGCTTCGAATGGCTTAATGCTGATGATACCGACAGAAGCATCTACTCCTTCTTCAGAAAGAGCCAAACCGGAAGAAATAACCTCATGTTTATTCTGAATATGACTCCGGTTGCCAGAGAGAATTACATGATCGGTGTTCCCAAAAAGAAAAAATATAAACTGATCCTAAACAGCGATGATATCCGTTTCGGCGGAAACGGAAACGAGCTTCCGGCTGAGCTTACAGCGGTAAAGGGAAGCTGCAACTATCGTGATTACGTCGTTTCCCTGAATCTGCCTGCTTACGGCGGAGCAATCTACCTGTTTTGATCGGCACTTAAGAAAACTTCACAAGAAACCGAAATATAAGGTGTACACCCATAGAGGGTGTGCACCTTTTTTGAATAGATAGGATGTAACGATGCTAATACACATGAATCAGACAGGACAGGAGAACAAACGTGCAGACGGTGTGAGAACAATCACACCAAACCACGCGCCGCAATCTCCGTGTGAAAGCAATAAAATAGGAAAAGGCTATGAACTGGATCTTGCCGGCACCATGCGCGAGCGGGATGCTTATGGTGAACATGCCCGCATGGTGGACGAGGTTATGAAGCAGGCGCAGGCAAAGGATGTGACGACGCAGAAAAACTATATGACAATTATGTCACATTCTATGTCCGGGGAAGACTTTGCAAGAATGATGAAGGAAGGTTACAGCGCCAAGGACATGGAGCCCGAGGAGCTTGTGACGATTGTCGATCGGATCAAGGCAGAGCTTGCAAGCGCAGGAGTTGTCGTAAGCGGCTACAACGATGATCTGGATCTTGAGACACTGGAGCAGATCACAGGCAATACCGTGATGGCAAATGAACTCAAACACGCCTTTTTGCAGGCAGATGTTCCTCTAAACAGAGACAATGCAGAGCAGGTGACAAAGGCCTGGGAAAAAATCTCCGGACTTGAGGAGGCCTCTCCCCAGCTCACTGCCTATCTGCTGCAAAACCACCTGCCACTCACACCGGATGAGCTTTACCTGGCAAAATATGCGGTGGCTGCACAGGGCACACCGCAGTCCGGCGGCACGGGTGGCGGCTATTACAGAGAAGATATCAGAGGCTATTATGGGCAGCAGGCTTCTATGGAGCAACTGGATGCGATTCAGACGCAGATTGACGAGGTGATTATACAGGCAGGCTATTTCGTCGAGGCCGGGACAAAAGCGGACGCGCTCTGGATGGTGGAGCAGTCGATCCCGCTCACCATCGAGAGCTTTCAGAAACTGCAGCAGCTTAAGGAAGTACTCCCGGTGGATTATGAGGGCTTTGTAAAGACCTGTGCTGCGGCTGTTGCGCAGGGCGATACACCGGGGAGCGCAAGACTTGACCGGAAGGAGACGATCTACGAACAGGCAAACCGGATTCTGGAGCAGACAAACGAGCTTACCCCGCAGGCAGCCGAGCTTGCCGCACAGAGTGAACCTGAAAAGCTTACCCTGAAGGCAATCGCACAGGCCCAGGAAAGCCTTTTATCGGGAGAAAACTCTGCTGCATCACAGCAGGAGCTACAGAGCCTCCGGGCCAGAACGCAGCTTGAGCAGGTACGGCTTCTCATGACGGCGGAGGTGAATCTGAAGCTGCTTCGAAGTGGCTTTCAGATCGAGACCGCTCCCATGGAGCAGCTGATCAAGGAGCTTGAGAGTACCACCAGGCAGCTGGAGCAGACGCTTTACGGCAAAATACAGGAACGAGATGTGACACAAATGTCATTAGAACAGGAGACAAGGGACACCCTTGCGGCGATTGTCGATACACCGGCAGCCGTTCTTGGAAGATTCCGCGTGCAGGATGCGGACTTCACGCTGAGACAGCTCCGGATGCAGGGCGATTTGCTGCGCGCCGACTACGAGCAGGCGGGCGAACGCTATGAAACGATGATGACCCAGGTTCGGACAGATTTGGGCGACTCGATTCGCAAGGCGTTTCGCAATACAGACGCCATCCTGGAGGACTACAACCTTCCGCTCACCGAGGATAACCGCCGTGCTGTCCGGATTCTTGGATATAACACGATGGATCTGACGATAGAAAATATTGACCGTGTAAAGGCAGTCGACATAGCAGTGAGGGAGACATTCCGCAAGCTTACCCCGGCTGCGGCGCTGCAGATGATCCGGGATGGAGAGGATCCCCTTTCCATGAACGTGCAGCAGCTTGGCGAATACCTGGAGCAGCACACCACGTTTGATCAGAGGGCAGAGAAATACAGTCGTTATCTCTATAAGCTTGAGCAAAAGGGTGACATCACTGCAGACGAAAAGGAAGCCTACATCGAGCTCTACCGCTTTGTCAGACAGCTGGAAAAAAATGACGGAGCAGCTATCGGTGCGGTTGTTCACATGGGGGCTGAGCTTACCCTTGAGAATCTGAAAAGTGCCATGAAGAGTGCAAAAGCAGTGGGAAGCTTTGGCGCAGACCGGACAGCCTACATGGGTCATGTGGTACACAGGCTTGCGGACGAGCTCAGTGAACAGAAGTCTCCTATGAGAATGTGGGAGGAGTCGGAAAGTCTCGAAGCCTTTGCAGACCAGATTCATGCAAATGCAGAGGAACCCGGGGACGCAGAAGAGAATATCCGGGAGCAGTATCGGGAGCTGACACAGCTTATGAAACAGCTGGAGCCGGGTCAGGATGCCTTGCTCCGCCAGCTGGAGCAATATCATCTTCCGGTTACGGCAGCTACTCTGGAGACGGTTCATTCTTTTCGTAAGAATCCACTGATGAAAAATAAAGAATATGCCGATATCATAGGTGAAACGTGGAAGGACTGCGTGGAGAGCTTTACGGATGCAGAAAGTGCCGGCGAAGCCTTTTCGAGACTGGCAGAAGAAACAAAGCAGCAGGTCGAGCGTGCATTGGAGGAAAATGCTTCCTTGAAACTTGATGTCAGAATGCTTCAGCTTGCGCACCGGCAGTTCACGACGATTGCACATCTTGCAAAGAGAGAGCGTTATGAGATTCCTATGGAGCTGGAGGGCAACCTCACACTGGTCAGTGTTCGTATGATACACGAGGACACAGAAGAGCCCGGAACGATTGAGCTTAGCTGTGAGACCCCTAAGCTGGGTCGCATGAGCGCACGGGTATCCGTAAGTGACGGGGACATCCGGGGAGACTTCATGACAGAGAGTGAGGAAGCCTACCGGGCGCTCACAGAATGGGTTGACGGCCTTCGGGAGCACCTTACGGCGAAGGGATATGGCAGTGTGAGCCTGCATTCCTTCCGGGGAGCAAGACGAACCGAAAATTCCACGGACACAGAAAATATGACAAAAGTGTCAGATAGAGAAATGTATCTGCTTGCGCGCGAGATACTCCGTTTTATCCTGAATAAGGCAGAATACCCCAATCCTCTATAGGTTGGGGATGAATGCA
>CALZEZ010000208.1 GCA_945643825.1 uncultured Lachnospiraceae bacterium | reverse complement strand
ATTGTTTTGCCGGACGAGGTTGGTGAAATTACAATTGTTAATGATAATATTACTATCTGCGTAGTCCCAGAAGAAGTGTAAGGAGCAACCAATATGAAACTTAAATCATTTATGAAATACATAACAACCGGTGCCATTCTTCTTGCAGCTGCCGTTACCTTTTTAACAGGCAAACCGACAGCAGCACACGCTGACCAGCTTGCACCGGAGAATATTACAGAGGTCACAATCGATCAGATATGTGCGCCGTCCGGAATCTGCATGCTTGCAGACGGAAGCTATCTTGTCACCGATACCTATAACAAGGTGGTATGGCAGGTTGTAAATACGAAGGCAACTGTTTATGCAGGACGTCTTGATGACACCACGATTACAGATGTCTATGGAGAACCCGTGGGCGGCTATAACGATGTAAACCGCGAGAAGAGCCTGTTTTTAGAGCCCTGGGCAATCGTACCGTTTAAGGACGGATATGCGGTATCCGATCCGGACAACCACCAGGTACGTATCATTCATACCAAGGGAGTACAGACCGCAAATATTAATGCGCAGGAGATCGAGTTAAAGCTTGGCGAGAGATTTTTTTCCCGCCCGACCGGACTTGCGGCAGATGAGCAGGGAAGAGTGTATGTGGCAGATACCAATCGCGACTGCATCTGGCGTTTTGAGGAATCCGGAGCTGCAGTCAAGGTAGTAGAGGGAGTAATCCAGCCGACCGGATTGGCCTATCAAAACGGAGTTCTCTATATCTGTGAATCCGGAATTCACCGAATCAGTAAGCTGGTCGACGGCGTGATTGTGCCGGTGGCAGGAAATACGGAAGAGGGATTTGCGGACGGAGCAGCACAAAGTGCAATGTTCTCAAATCCCCAGGGAGTTCTTGTGGATGAAGCAGGAGTGATCTATGTGGCAGATACCGGAAACAGTGCGATTCGTAAGATTGCGGATGGACAGGTGACGACTCTGATTCGTAATGAAACGGCAGCATTGCAGCAGTTCCCGATAAGTCCCAGAGGAATGGCACTGGCACAGGATAAGCTTCTTGTCTGCGACAATTTTTCAAGAAAAATCATCGCACTTCCTCTGACGCAGGATTAAGCCGAATAGGAAGCACGAGGTACATAGAGAGGACCTATGAAGAAACTTAAGAAACACAGACTTTGGATAGTACTTGCGGCGGCGCTGTTTACAGTGATCGCCGCAACTGGCTTTTTGTATCATGCGGATAACGTTGTATCCGATGCGCTGTACCAAAAGAGGACAGCATCCGACGGGCAGATTGTGCTAGTAGGCATTGATCAGAAGGCAATTGAAATGTTAGGACCGGTATCGGGCTGGACCAGAGATATCATGGCGATGACGATTGAGACACTGAATCAGTCGTCGGAGGTTCACCCGGCTGTGATTGGAATTGATGTGCTGTATGTCGGTGCGACGGATCCGTCATTGGATGCATGGCTGGCAGAAGCGGCAGGACTCTATGGCAATGTTGTCGTTGGCTGCGCAGCACAATACGGTACCAGTCTGGAAGAGACAGGTGTCGACAGCATGACGTTAGATGATTTCTCTGTTCTGATGGTGGAGGAGCCGTTCACGGCGTTAAAGGATCTGACAGCGCGGGGACATATCAATGCGATGCTAGATAAGGACGGAATTCTCAGACATCAGCTCTGGGAGGTGCGGTATGGAGGAGAGACCATCCCTTCCTTTGCATCTGTTATCGCGGATAAATACTGCAAGGAGATTGGCGAAGAACCATGTGTGGCGCCTCCTATTGATGAGCGAGGCTTCTGGTATCTGCCCTACAGTGGCAAGCCCGGTGATTACAGCGAATCAATCTCGTTGGCAGATGTTTTGTGGGGAGAGGTTCCGGCAGAATATTTTGCAGATAAAATCGTGTTGATCGGACCGTATGCCCCTTCATTACAGGATGATTTCTTTACCTCGATCGATCATGCCAGTCCGATGTATGGAATCGAATGTCATGCCAATGCGATTGAGGCGATTCTGGCAGGCAATTATAAGAAAGAAGTGCCGGAAGCATTACAGCTTGGTGTGCTCTTCGTGCTGCTTGTAGCGGCTGGTTTTTTCTTCTGGAAGAGGAAGATGCTTCCTTCTACCATTGTTTGGCTTGCAGGAGTTATGGTGGCAGTAGGTGGCTGTTATCTTGCGTACGAGCTGGGGTATGTCTTGCATGTTCTATGGCTTCCGTTAGGGCTCACCTGCTTCTATGTCGGATGTATCGCTTTTAATTATATCAGCGCGGCACTGGAGAAGCGTCGGGTGACAATGACCTTCAAGAAATATGTTGCACCACAGGTTGTCAATGAGATTCTTGCAAGTGGTGAGTATGAGAAGCTCACGGTTGGCGGGCGTCTTGTAGATATTGCGGTGCTGTTTGTGGATATCAGAGGCTTCACAACGATGTCGGAATCGTTAAAGCCGGACGAGGTTGTGGAGATCCTAAACCGCTATCTGACTCTTATTGCCACGTGTATTCTGGATGCACAGGGAACCTTGGATAAATTCATCGGGGATGCGGCGATGGCATTCTGGGGAGCACCTCTTGCACAGGAGGATTATGTACTGCATGCCCTGGAGGCAGCCATGGCGATGAAGAAGGGAGCAGACAAGCTTTCGAGGGAGCTGCTTGAGCGGTATGGACGTACGGTTTCCTTTGGAATCGGTGTACACGTAGGAGAAGCACTTGTCGGCAATATCGGTTCGCCGGATCGCATGGATTACACAGCGATCGGGGATACGGTCAACACGGCATCGAGGCTGGAATCCATTGCACCCAAAGAGACGATTTATATCTCGCAGGAGGTTGTGGATCGCATGGGAGCGCGCATCGTGACAAAGCAACTCGAAGAGAAGGTGAAGCTGAAGGGAAAAGCGGAGCCTCTTACGATTTATACGTTAGAAGAGATAGTAGGTTAGTGATATGAAGGAAGAACTGAAGAAAATAACAGGAAAACAGGTCGTGGTGTACGTGCTTGCGCTGATTATCCTTGGCTGTGGCGTTTCGATGAACACGAAGACGAATCTGGGAGTTTCTCCGGTCATTTCGGTAGCGTACAGTATCGCACAGATTTTGCAGGTGCCGATCGGAACAGCAACGTTTGTCTATTATTGTTTCCTTGTGCTGCTGCAATTTCTGATGCTGCAAGGGAAGCTTCCGCTGTTTCAGATTCTGCAGGTGGGTGCAAGCTTCATAACCAGCCTGTTTATTCAGGTGTTTGATTACCTTTTGCCGATACCGACAAGTGTCGTAGGACGTGGAGCGATGTTAGTGATCGCCATTACGCTTACGGGAATTGGTGCGAGCCTCTCGCTTGGAATGCGGATTGTGCCAAACCCGGCGGATGGTCTGGTTCGTGCAATCGGAGAGTGCTTTCATGTCACAATTGGTCTGGGTAAGAACATTCTCGATGCGATTTGCATCGTGATAGCAATCGTAATCGGACTAGTCTTTGCGCAGAGACTGATTGGAATCGGTATTGGAACGATTGCCTGTGTCATTTTTACCGGACGTGTCATGGCACTATTTCAGCCCATAACGAATCGCATTGCACAGGGTGTTTGTAGGAACTAGAGTATATACGATGTTTTTACGAACCTTTATTGCATAGTTGCAAAATTTCCACACAGAACGGATAAACTTGTGCACTGGGAGTAAGGATTATCCGTATAACCTGTCAAAATCAATATCTTTTTCGCACTGTGGCACGGATAAATCAAAGAACAGAATATCCCATTATCCGTAAGTCATACTTTTTCATCGATATCGCTTAATAAGTATGACGATTACAACATCCGTAAG
>CALZEZ010000207.1 GCA_945643825.1 uncultured Lachnospiraceae bacterium | reverse complement strand
ACCGGTCGAAGCCGTAACGACCAGGTAGCTCTTGACATGCGACTGTATACTAGAGAAGAGGTGGTCTCGGTGGATCATCTCCTGAAGGATTTATTAGAGGCTCTTCTGGAAATCATGGAAGAAAATCTGGACACCTATATGCCCGGCTTTACCCATTTGCAGAAGGCGCAGCCGGTAACACTGGCTCATCACCTTGGTGCCTATTTTGAGATGTTTAAAAGAGATCGTAGCAGACTGAAGGATGTCTATGAACGGATGAACTATTGTCCTCTTGGGGCTGGGGCACTTGCGGGTACAACCTATCCGCTGGATCGCGAGTACAGTGCCAAGCTTATGGGATTTAACGGTCCGACGCTCAATAGTATGGATTCCGTGTCGGATCGAGATTATGTTATTGAGTTTTTGTCATGTCTTTCTACGATTATGATGCATTTATCGCGCTTTTGTGAGGAAATTATCATCTGGAATTCCAATGAATATCAGTTTGTAGAAATTGATGATGCATACTCGACCGGCAGTAGTATTATGCCTCAGAAAAAGAATCCGGATATTGCAGAACTGGTGAGGGGGAAAACCGGGCGCGTATATGGAGCATTGATGTCGATTTTAACAACGATGAAGGGAATTCCGTTAGCGTATAATAAAGATATACAGGAGGATAAGGAGCTTACCTTTGATGCAATTGATACGGTGAAGGGTTGTGTAGCGTTGTTTACCGGAATGATTCGAACGATGAGGTTCAATCGGGAGATTATGAAGAAGAGCGCGAGTAAGGGATTTACCAACGCAACAGATGCAGCAGATTATCTGGTTGGGAAAGGGGTTCCGTTTCGCGATGCGCATAGTATTATTGGTCAAATGGTTCTGTATTGTATTGATAAGAATTGCAGCATAGAGGAGCTGTCTATGGAAGAGTTTAAGAAACTCAGTCCTTATTTTGAGCAGGACATCTATGATGCAGTTTCGCTCAAAACCTGTGTGGAGAAACGTCTGACAATAGGGGCACCCGGACGGGCGATGATGGAGCAGATTATTGCGATTGAGAAAGAATATCTGGCAAGTAGTGACTGGTCTCCAGTTGATTACGATACAAGAAAATAAGAGGAGTGAGTGAAAAATGAGTGAGAAATTGAAAGTTGGTATTTTAGGCGGAACAGGAATGGTTGGACAGCGATTTATTGCGCTGCTTGAGAAGCATCCCTGGTTTGAGGTGACTACAATTGCGGCAAGTCCCAGATCGGCCGGAAAGACATACGAAGAAGCAGTAGGAGATCGTTGGAAGATGGATACTCCTATGCCTGAGGCAGTAAAAAAGATTGTAGTAATGAATGTCAATGAAGTAGATGCCGTGGCTAGTCAGGTCGATTTTGTCTTTAGTGCAGTGGATATGACCAAAGAGGAGATTAAGAGGATTGAGGAGGAGTATGCGAAGACGGAAACACCTGTTGTATCCAATAACAGTGCACATCGTTGGACTCCGGATGTTCCGATGATGATTCCGGAAATCAATTCCCAGCATGCAGCGATTATTGAACAGCAGAGAAAACGTCTGGGAACCAAACGCGGTTTCATTGCGGTAAAACCGAATTGTTCCATTCAGTCTTATGCTCCGGTGCTTACTGCATGGAAGGAGTTTGAGCCATATGAGGTTGTTGTAACCACTTATCAGGCAATCTCCGGTGCGGGAAAGAACTTTAAGGATTGGCCGGAGATGATCGGAAATGTCATTCCTTATATTGGCGGGGAAGAAGAGAAGTCTGAGAAAGAACCCCTTCGTCTCTGGGGAGAAATCCGTGATGGAGAAATTGTGCCGGCTGACGGACCTGTTATAACAAGCCAGTGTATACGTGTGCCGGTGCTGAATGGTCATACAGCTGCTGTATTTGTAAAATTCAAAAAGAAACCGACCAAGGAAGAGTTAATCGAAAAGCTGGTTTCTTTCCGTGGGGAACCACAGGATCTGCAGCTTCCAAGTGCTCCTGCGCAGTTCATGCAATATCTGGAGGAGGACAATCGTCCGCAGGTTACCATGGATGTTGATTATGAGAGGGGAATGGGAATCAGTATTGGCCGTCTTCGCGAGGATACCGTATACGATTGGAAATTCGTTGGTCTATCTCATAATACCGTTCGTGGTGCTGCAGGTGGTGCGGTTCTGTGCGCAGAGCTGTTAAAGGCAAAGGGCTATATTACAAAGAAATAGGATAAGTTATATACTTGTGGGGGTACATACTTATGTACGAAAAGCAGTATACAATAGATCTGCTGACTGTTAAAAACAGAAAACTGAGTGTTTCGGAGAAGATGTATCGGCTGATTGCCGGTACATCTTCTGATGCTATTTTATACTATTCCTATGAGGATGAATCCTTAAAGTCGGTCTGTAAATGGGAAGCCTTTTTTGATTTTACGGTGGAGGGACTATCTGATCTGAACAGTGTGTTGGATGTGGTAGATCGACCATACGAAGCGGGACTTAGGGAATTGCTCTTTGAGGAAGAGGAGCTGCATAAAAGCATTCTGTGCAGCTTTTATCAGGAGTCAAAATGGTATGAATTCACGTTGAACCGGCTGCTGAATGAGGTGGGGGAGCCGGAGGCAAAGATCATACGAATCAAAGATATGACGAAAGAGCATGAAAAGGAAAGAAGTCTTGCCCACCTTGCTTATTATAGCTCCACATCAGGGCTCTACAACAAAGTTCATTTTGTAGGACAGCTGGGGGCGTACGTTCGTCGTGCGTCGGAGCAGCATGACTGCGTTGCAGTGCTGATGATTGATATTGATAATTTTAAACGAGTGAATGATGGAATCGGTATTGTGTATGGTGATGAATTGATTCAGGTTCTGAGCGGTTATATCAAGGACTCACTTTCTGATAACATGATTGCAGCGCACTTCGGTGAGGATCTATTCTGCATGGCGATTTACAATCCTTATGGTTCGCAGAGTGTGGAAGCGGTTTATCATTCCATACGAGATCGTCTTCATCATCCGATTGTCCTTACAAACGGACGAAAGGTGCGAATTACACTCAGTGTTGGCGTTGCACAGTATCCGGAATCTGCCAACAATGCATTAGATTTGATAAATAATGCAGAGATTGTCATGTACAAAGTAAAACGTATGGGCAGAGATAATATCCGATATTATGATTTGGGAGACCGTGAAGACTTCGAGAAGCAGATAGAAATGGAGTATATGCTGAATGAAGCCCTGGGGCGTGGGGGCTATGAGCTGTACTATCAGCCGCAGTTTTATTGCTCCAACCGGAGAATACGGGGCTTTGAAGCATTAATCAGGATGCGCGACAGGAATGGTGTTTTACACTATCCGGGTGAATTCATTAGATATGCAGAGCTCAACGGGTTGATGTCTGAGATTGGAACATGGGTAATCTATGATTCATTTAAGACTTTTTCTGAGTGGAAGAAAAAATATGATTATCCATTGACTCTGTCGATTAATATCTCTGTGCCGCAGTTCCAGGATTTTGATTTTGTGGATAAGCTGGTGGGGCTCAGTAAACAGTTTGGAATTGTACCTTCTGAGGTCGAATTGGAGATTACAGAATCCATTCTGATTGATGATACGGAGAAAATCCTGGAGAGACTTCGTTATGTGAAGGATCTCGGTTTTGGGATTTCGGTAGATGATTTTGGGACAGGATTCTCATCGCTGTCTTATCTGCAGAAGCTTCCTGTTAATACATTAAAAATTGACAAATCCTTTCTTGATCTGGTTGAAACAGAGAAAACAACACGTATCCTGACAGAGACCATTGTGTATCTGGCAAGAAAGCTGGGGTTGGAGACCATTGCGG
>CALZEZ010000206.1 GCA_945643825.1 uncultured Lachnospiraceae bacterium | reverse complement strand
TAAGGAGCAGGCAGTTGTATCTGCGCTTCATCGCTTGGCGAAGCCCGATCATATCGACATTGAATCCGATCTGGCGCTGATCGCTGTAGTGGGTCGGGGCATGCGTGCCACCCGTGGTACGGCAGGTCGTATCTTCTCTGCACTTGCACATGCCAATGTCAATGTCAAGATGATTGATCAGGGTTCTTCTGAGTTAAATATCATTATCGGCGTACAGAATCAGGATTTTGAAGCTGCGATTCGTGCCATTTATAATATCTTTGTGGAGGCACAGATATAATTAAGACATCTTAAGAATTATTAATATTTTTCCACTAGTATTATTCCCCTAAAGCGTGTAGAATGGTCTCTGACAATGAGGTGCTTTAGGGGATTCTTTATGGAAGAGAAGAAGAGAAGACCTGTGATACAGGTTAAGGATTTATATAAGATATATCGTATTGGTGATAACAGAGTCCGCGCTTTGAATGGAGTGGATTTTTGTATTTATAAGGGAGAATTCTGCTCGATTGTGGGTGCCTCCGGGTCGGGAAAATCCACGCTCCTCAACATGCTTGCAGGTCTGGAGAAACCGACCAAGGGAGAGATCATTATTGCCGGAGAGCATATCGAGACGAAGAATGAGAGTCAGCTTGTCAAATTCAGACGGGAGCATGTGGGATTTATCTTCCAGTCATTCAATTTGCTGCCGATGATGGATGCGATAGAAAACATTGCGCTTCCGCTTACCTTCCAGGGGGTTGATAAGAAAACCCGGACGAAGAAAGCGCAGGAAATGGCGAAGCTGGTCGGACTTTGGAAATACCGGAAGCACAAGCCAACGCAGATGTCCGGAGGACAGCAGCAGCGTGTCGGAGTAGCGAGAGCGCTGGTGGTAAACCCACAGATTATCTTTGCAGATGAACCGACCGGAAATTTGGACTCAAAGACCTCTGCCGAGGTTATGGAGCTGATGCGTAAGGTGGTTCGGGAAAAGAATCAGACGCTTGTAATGGTTACACATGATAATTATCTGGCAAGTTTTGCCGATAAAATCATACATATTAAGGATGGAAAGATCACTCACGTGGAGGTGGGAGCATCTGCACAGAAGGAAAGTGTGAAAGAGCTCAAGGCAGAGGAACTCACAAGTGCACTGAATAATAGCGAGATTCCGGAAGGTGAGAAGGATCGGGAGGATGAAGAAAATGTTTAAAAAGGGAAATTTGGGTAAGAAAATTCGTTTAATGCTGTTGACGGCTATGCTGGGAATGGCAGGAGTGTTGACGTCGGTTGTGGCTATGCCAACGGTCACTGTTTGGGCAGACGAGAAGGAAGCGGAAGAGGATGTTGAGGAGATTTCAACGTATTGTGTCAATCTTAAGACCAAGAATAAACCGGATAAATACACAAGTAAAAAGCTGGATGATATTTTAAGTGCAGCCGTCTCCCATATCCGGGCTAGCGGAGGAGAGAGTGACGACTATATTGACAGAATTAAGGCTCAGATGGATGCTGTGATGACAGGTGCTAGCGGCGAGAAAACCGAAAGCTATCTGTTTCTTGCGGACAATTTTGAAATTCCTACAGCAAATTATGGGGAAGAGGTAACAATCGTGCTTCCTGTCATCAACTATAGCTCAGCCAGGTTGGAGGAGGTTGTAATCAATCCGAACATGGGAAAGCTTGTGACAGATGAATGGCCTTTTGAGATTCAGAACAGCGGTTATACACAGGTGATCAAAGCCATTCCTCCCTACGATCCTGCAAAGGATATCGTTGATCTCAGGCAGGATCTGGTCTATACCTTCAAGGTACGAGAGGATGTTCAGACAGGCTACTACCCGGTTAATTTCGATGTCCTTTATACCCGTAACAATGCAACTGTGACCGGTAAGATTACTACCTATGTGAATATTGTCGGCAAGCCGGAATATGGCAAGAAGGGGCAGAATAAGCCGGAAGAGGACGATGAGGAAAAGTTTGTTCCGCAGCCGCGTATCATTGTTACCGGCTTTGAAACTTCACCGACAGAGATTTTTGCCGGAGATACCTTTACGGTTTACATCCATGTGAAGAATACATCAAACAATATGCCTGTAAAAAATGTCCTGTTTGATATGCAGGCAGCCGTGGAAGGCAGTGATAAGACAAATACATACTCGGCATTCCTGCCAACCTCCGGTTCCAGCTCTGTCTATATGGATTCGATTGCGCCGGGCGGTGAAAAGGATATTGTGATCGAGATGACGGCCAAGGCAGATCTGGCGCAGAAGCCGTATGTGCTCGAGGTGAAGATGAAGTATGACTATGACAAGGTTGCCAATGTGAGTGATACTGCCAGTGTATCGATTCCGATCAAACAGGAATCCAAATTCGACAGCTCGACTCCTGAGGTGGCACCTGCCAGTATTCCGGTTGGTTCTCAGTCGAATATCATGTTCAGCATTTACAATACAGGTAAGACGACATTATACAATGTTCAGGTAAAATACAAGGATGATAGTTTAGAGGGTGGCGAGGTCTTTATCGGCAATCTGACGTCCGGAAGCACCGGCAATGTGGATTCCATGGTAACCGGTGTCACGCCGAATGACAGTGGCACGATAACGGCTGTTATCTCATATGAGGATGAGGCCGGAAATGTGGTAGAGACAGAAAAAGAGATCAATCTGTCTGTGTACGAGGAATCCTTTGACGATATGGCTTGGGAGGATCCCGGCATGATGGAAGGCATGGATCAGGAGGAAAAAAAAGGACTGCCTGTTGTTGCAATGATTGGCATAGGTGGTGGAGCTGCGCTTCTTCTGATTGCCCTTATTGTTGTTCTTGTTAAGGTTAGTAAGAAGAAAAAGGCGAAGAAGCAGCTGGAAGAGGACTTAAGCTATATTGATGAGGAGTAAGCAACATGCGTTTTTTTGATTTGCTGCGAATGAGCAGCTCGAGTCTTTGGAAACGTAAGGTTCGTACGATCCTGACAGTTTTGGGCGTAGTGATTGGTGTGGCTTCCATTGTGGTTATGGTATCGCTCGGACTTGGTCTCAGAAAAATGGAGATGGATCAGATGGAGTCCTACGGTGGACTCACGACGATTAATGTGTATGAGGGATACAGTAAGAATTCGGATGGGTCTGCGGGAGAACAGCTTCGGCTGGATGATGCGCTGGTGGAAAGCCTGTCGTCTATGGCGTATGTTGATCTGGTTGCTCCGGTTTTGTGCATGGACATTATTGCCAAGTGCGGACAGTACGAGTCTTATATCAATCTACAGGGAATGTCCGCAGAAGCCCTGCAATATCAGAAGTTTAAAGTGGGAGAGGGAACGCTTCCGGAGGATCCGCAGGAGCTTTCGTTTTTCTTTGGCAATCAGGTTGCCTCAAGCTTTTATGATGCAAAAACCAATATGTATTATTCGGATGGAGACGAAGAACCTCCAGTCGATCTTATGAATGATACGATCTTCTACATTCTTGATACGAATGCCTATTGGTCTTCTCAGAATCCGGGAGAGGGTCAGGCAGGTGCGCAACCGAAGAAGTTTATGTTTCCGACAAGTGGTATTATGGCAGGCGGTCCGCAGGAGTATAACAACGGCTGTTGGAGTGCCTACTGTAACCTTGATGCGTTGAAAGCAAAACTAAAACATGTTTTTAAGAATAAACCGATTCCGGGACAGCCGTTGAATAAGAACGGAAAGCCCTATAAGGAATTCTTTTATAATCAAATGTATGTCTATGTTGATGATATTGATCATGTGCTGGAGGTGCAGCAGCAGATCATTGACATGGGATATGAAGCCTACAGTAATGCGGAATGGATTCAGTCACAGCAGAAGACGCTTGGGTAT
>CALZEZ010000205.1 GCA_945643825.1 uncultured Lachnospiraceae bacterium | reverse complement strand
CTAACCATTTGTATAATTCAAATAAATCTTGCATTGTCATTAAGAATGGTTCCACAAAGCTTGTCAATGTCCGTAACCAGGATGCTGTTACAAAGGTGCTTGATATGATTCCGGATATTGTCGATAAATTCACGACAAAAAAAGAAGAGATGATGGATGATTCTGAGGCATTGGATATCGCATTCCCAGATGAATCAGCACAAGAGGTAACAGATTCGACTAATCCTGCATAACATAAATATAAGAATAGAGATACGAGGCCATAGCATGAAAAAAATAGGTGGATTTATCTGTTTTTGGGTAGCAGTGGGTATTTTAATCATGTTACTTGTTTCTGATGTGGTCATCGGAATCATTCTTATCCTTATGCTATTGCTGTTATGGTATAATCTTTGTTTTTGCAAATAATGTGAGAAAAGGACATGAATAGAGAAGAGATTATCTTTCATGGTGTTGAAAGCTATAGCAGCTATGAAAGAATGGAGGAATTAAAGGCCTGGCTTTTTAAAGAAAATGTCAGAGTGGAGGCTCTAAAACAGGAGCTACTGGAGAGGGAAGAGCAAATCAAAAAAAAAGAAACTGAACTGAATCTCATAAATCAGAGATTACTTTTGGATCAGAAGCGTTTGAAAGAGGACGAGCTCTTCTTCGATAAAAAGATGGCAATCTTAAAGGACGGCTTTCGACAGCTGGATATGGATCGCAGAAAGTTTGAAGCAGAAAAGATTACAATTGAATCCAGTCGGAATCATGACTCCACATTTGAAGGAGGCCTATTCGGTGGGGTCAATTCTCTGCTTGCTTTAAAGAAAAGGTATAAGGATTTAATGAAGATTTATCATCCGGACAATCTATGCGGGGATTCTTCCATGGTTCGAATCATTCATGCTGAATATGAGAAGCTGCGAGATGAATTTGATTACACAAATATTATTTAAAAAAGGGACTCATCCGAGTCCCTTTTGTTATAAATCTTATGCTCTTTCTACTGCGCCAGACTTTAAACAGCTGGTGCAAACGTGCATTTTCTTAGGAGTACCATTCACTTTGCATTTAACACTTCTGATATTGGAATTCCAGATTCTGTTAGATCTTCTATGAGAATGGCTTACATTATTACCAAAATGAACGCCTTTACCACAAATATCACATTTTGCCATGTCCTTGCACCTCCTTGGCGATACAGCCACGTGTATACTATTTTTTTCATTCATGACGACGCATGTCAAAGAGACATTGCCGACACAACAGTGATATGATAGCAGATATCCGAATAGAATGCAAGCAAAATTTGTATAATTATGATATCTTTAGAAATAACAAGCTTATATACTTCCATTTTCCCTAAAAAAAGGTTATAATAAGAAATCGTATGGTATTTAAAAGAAAGGTTGGTAGGGATATGAAGGGTTCTTCGATTATGAATACGCATATGGGAAATATCGCAATAAATAATGAGGTAATTGCTCAATATGCGGGTGCTGTAGCGATGGAGTGCTTTGGTATCGTCGGCATGGCAGGCGTTAATGTAAAAGATGGTCTTGTTAAGCTTTTAAAAAAAGATAGCATCACCCGGGGTATAGCTGTAACCTTGAACAACAATAAGCTTACACTTGATTTTCATGTGATTGTAGCGTATGGTGTAAGCATTCTGGCTGTATCAGATAATTTGATCAGTAATGTTCGTTATAAAGTAGAAGAATTCACTGGCATGGATATTGAGAAAATCAATATTTATGTGGAAGGTGTCAGAGTGATTGATTAAGGAGGATTTACCAGTGGGTAATTGTACAACAATTGATGCCAAGGTGCTAACGAAAATGTTCTTGGCCGGTGCGAAAAATTTGGAAGCAAAGAAGGAATGGATTAATGAACTCAATGTTTTTCCCGTTCCAGATGGCGATACCGGAACTAACATGACAATGACGATTATGTCGGCAGCAAAGGAGGTATCTGCATTAGATGCCACCGGTGATATTACAATGCAGTCCTTATGCAAGGCAATATCGTCCGGATCGCTTCGTGGTGCAAGAGGAAATTCCGGGGTAATCCTTTCCCAGCTTTTCCGTGGATTCACAAAGGCAATTGCGGAAGAGGACGTATTAGATATTCCTAAGCTTGCCGTGGCAGTAGAAAAAGCGGTAGAAACTGCATATAAGGCTGTAATGAAGCCAAAGGAGGGAACCATTCTTACGGTTGCCAAGGGTGGCGCAATAAAGGCAAGAGAGCTTGCAGACTCCGGAGAGACCGATATTGATGTATTTCTCTGCGAGACAATTAAATATGCAGATGAGGTATTAGCCAAAACACCGGAAATGCTCCCTGTGTTAAAACAGGCTGGAGTTGTTGATTCCGGCGGTCAGGGTCTGATGCAGGTGTTAAAAGGAGCTTACGATGCCTTTCAGGGAAAAGAGCTCGACCTTTCTATTTCACCGGCTTCTTCCGCTTCGTCCGGTGTTTCAATGAATTATGATGCACAGGCTTCAGCAGATATTAAATTTGGCTATTGTACAGAGTTTATTATTCTCCTAAACAAGACCTTTAATATTAAGACCGAGATTGATTTTAAATCCTATCTGGAATCCATTGGAGATTCTATTGTTGTCGTTGCCGATGAGGAGCTTGTAAAGGTACATGTTCATACCAATGATCCCGGACTTGCTATTCAGAAGGCGCTGCTCTATGGAGCATTATCCAACATCAAAATCGACAACATGCGTCTGGAGCACCAGGAAAAGCTGTTTAAGATGTCCGAAGGGAAGGCAGAAGAGCTTAAGACGCAGATAACCGGCAACAGCACAGAGACTGCAAAGGAGACACCGGCAATGGAATCTGCCAAAAAGGCTACCGGTTTTATCTCTGTTTCTGCAGGAGACGGACTAAAGGAAATCTTTGAGGGATTAGGGGTTGACTATATTATTGAGGGTGGTCAGACCATGAACCCCAGCACTGCAGATCTGTTAGATGCAATCGAGAAGGTTAATGCTGAGACCATTTATATTCTTCCCAATAACAAGAACATTATTTTGGCAGCAAATCAGGCGCAGTCTATGGTTGAGGACAAAAACATTGTTGTGATTCCAACGAAGACAGTTCCGCAGGGTATCACCGCCATCATAAATTTTATCCCCGAGCTCTCGGCAGAGGATAATTCCGCTGCAATGTCAGAAGAAATAAGCCGTGTTAAGACCGGTCAGGTTACTTATGCGGTTCGCGATACCACTATAGATGACAAGGAGATCAAACAGGGAGATTACATGGGGATTGGTGACCATGGTATCTTAGCTGCCGGAAAGGAACTTGCAGCAATCACAATAGAGATGCTTGACCAGATGATGGATGAGGAATCCGAACTCATCAGCATCTATTATGGATCTGATATCTCCGAACCGGATGCAGAGCAGTTAGCATCCGATATAACAGCAAAATACCCCAACTGTGATGTAGAATTACAATATGGCGGACAACCGATTTACTATTATATTGTATCCGTGGAGTGATCATGCTAAGTCAAAATAGTTCAATTACTGAATTAAAGGGAATTGGAGACAAAAGTGCCAAGCTTTTTCATAAGCTTGGCATCTTTTACCTATCTGATCTTTTATCTTATTATCCGAGAGATTATGAGATTTTTGAACCCAGAAAAAAAATAGCCAATTGCAAACCGGGAGAAATGGTTGCCTTGCGTGCAATGGTTACATCCTCCCCGACACTGAAACAGGTTCGGAATCTGTCTATCCTGACATTTATGGTTTCGGATGAAACCGGACAGATTTCTATGACCTATTTTAATATGTCATACCTCAAAAATTCCATTAAAAAAGGTGGA
>CALZEZ010000204.1 GCA_945643825.1 uncultured Lachnospiraceae bacterium | reverse complement strand
GCTTAATGAGATTCTCTTAAGCGAGGGAAGGATCGAAGATTTGAGGAAATCCACCGTAAATCAGGAATACCAAAATCAACTCATGAAAGAGTTTGGATTGCTTTAGAGCATACGTTTCTACTATGATGTTACGAACCAACATAGCAGGGACTAGATATTTTGTCTAAACAGCGAAGCGAGGTGTATGATATGCTGTTAACAGAATTCGACGAGGAACGTTATGAAAGAACCCTTCGACAGGATGCATTGGAAGAAGGCATTGAAAAAGGCGAAAATCGTTTGAACAAGCTCATTGAGATTTTGTTAAGCGAGGGAAGAATCGAAGATTTAAGGAAATCCACCATAGATAAGGAATACCGGCGACAACTCATGAAAGAGTTCGGATTGCTATAGAGCATACATTTCTTCTATGATGTTACGAACCAACATAGCAGAGGGACTAGATATTTTGCCCAAACAGCGAAGTGAGGTGTATGATATGCTGTTAACAGAATTCGATGAGGAACGTTACGAAAGAACCCTTCGACAGGATGCATATGAGGATGGTCGTGAGGATGTAAATAAGCTTAATGAGATTCTCTTAAGCGAGGGAAGGATCGAAGATTTGAGGAAATCCACCATAAATCAGGAATACCAAAATCAACTCATGAAAGAGTTTGGATTGCTTTAGCCTATTTAGGATATCCTGTGAATCGACGATTTGAGTTTACAAAACACCATAATTCAATGACACTTATCAACTATTAAGAGATAATTGCATAAAAGAGGTATCAGCGAGGAGATCGGAAATGTCTGAGAAATTAACATTCGACCTGTTAACAGAATTTGATGAGGAACGTTACGTGAGAACCGTTCGCCGGGAGGCATTTGAGGATGGTTTTAGAGATGGCTTTATAGAGAGTTTCAGAGAGACTCATAAAGATTGTTATGATGAGACTTTGGAGGAAGCACTGCTAAGAATAGCTTATGAACCTTATGATAAGCTGTTTGAAATATTGTCAAAAGAGAAAAGAACAGAAGACCTCATAAAGGCAACTGGTGATAAAAAATACTGCCGACAACTCATGAAGGAGTTCGGCATACAAGAATAATGTGAATTTCCCGAAAGACTCCGGCATATTTGCCTCTAGGTACAAAGGAGGGAGAAAATGGATTTTTCAGCACAGATTATAAAAGAATATCGCGAAAATGCGGACAAGCGTCTGGCGTTCAGCTGTCGCCTGATGATTGGATTCATGCTGTTGGTCGCCTTGCTAAATCTGTTGGGCATATTTAAAATCGACCCCATCCCGCTGTATACAACGGTCGCCATATCTGTTTTCAATTTCTTTTTGCCGACTGTTTTCTGCGATATTTTGAAGATAAGGACAATCTGGTTTCGCTATTTTATTCTGACCATGATGGTTCTGCAGTCAGGAATTCAGTATGCCGTATTGTCCTACCATACGATTATCATGCTGATATTTCCGCTGGTTTTGGCCTGCCTCTACAATGAAAGAAAATATGTCATATACACAACGATACTAAGCATTCCCATGATTGTAATATCACATCTCGGAGCATATATGCTCAAGGTTGTTCCCGATGAACCACTGGTGACGCTGAAGGGAACCATTTTTTACGGAGTCATTCCCAGAGTGATTGAGTTTTTTGCTATTGCGATAGTTTGCTATTTTATTTCAAAACAGATTGAGCGTTTGATTCAGACACTGGCAAACAAAAACCGCGAACTCTACGAGGATCAGGAGAATCTGATTCAGGCACTGTCTCAGATTATTGAGGAAAAATCGGATAACACCGGTCAGCATGTGCGACGAGTTGCGGAATATACGGAGCTTTTGTGTAAAAGCCTCGGATATTCAAATGAAGAAAGCTGGAAAATCGGTCTTGCATCCATGATGCATGATGTCGGAAAAATCATGATTCCCGAAGAAATATTAGAGAAACCGGGAAAGCTGACCAAAGAAGAATTTGATATCGTGAAGAAGCACACGCAGTATGGGCGTAGAATGTTAGAAAAATCTCCGGGCGAATTGTTCCACATTTCCACCATGATCGCCGACCAACACCACGAGAAGTGGGATGGAACGGGTTACGCAGGCTTGTCTGGCGAAGACATTTCACCATTCGCACGCTGCGCAGCTCTTGCAGATGTTTTTGATGCACTGGTAAGTCGACGCTCGTATAAGCGCGCCTGGACGCCGCAGGAGGCATATGATGAGATCGTCGCGCAAAAGGGCAGACAATTTGATCCCATGGTTGTGGATGCTTTCACTGCAAACTTTGACCAGTTCATCGATGTTATGAAGCGTTACCCCGACGAAGAATCTGCATGATCTACAGGCACCTGTTACAATTGTAATGGGTGCCTTTTTGTGTGATAGAAAATTGCTCGTATGTAGTGTTATGCTAACAAGAATCGACGTAGGAGATTCTTGCAAGCGGATGCGCGGGCATCCGCTTTTTTGTCACACACACTGATAAAAAATCACACGAAAAGTAAAATATGCTACAAAAATCGCTTTCGTGTGACCACTGTGTGACCGAGCGTGTGTATAATAGACTTATAGATTCGGAAACCCATGTTTATCGTAAGGAGAAAACCCTATGAAAAATAAAGAAAAGAATTTGAAAGTCTTAAAAGCAATCGCACTTGGAGTTACCGCTTTTATTGCTGTTGGTGGTATGCAGTCTAATACAATGACTGTATCTGCAGATGAGGGCGATACCAATTCTAACACAGATGTACAACAGGGTGAGACAGAGTTACTTGATACTTCGGTAGATGAGAAGAAGGAAGTAACCAGCGAATCAATTGATGCGAATTATGAACAGGCAGATAAAGCCGCTGATGATGCAGTGAAAGCCGTTAATGAAGCCGTTACTGACATTGCAGATGCAGATAAAACTGTGCAGAAAACCTTAGTTGAGGTTTCCGAAGCAGAGATGACGGATGCTGAGAAGGAAGCGCAGAGTGCACAAACAGAGCAGACAACGCAGGATGTTCTTGCTGATGTGAGCGTAGCAACCCAGGCAGCCGATTATTTCCTTGACGCAGCAAAGCAGGCCGAGAAGGATGCTGACGAGAAGGTCGAAGTCGCAGAGACAGCCATTGAAAAAGCGATGGATCAGATTGAGAGCATCTCCGGCGAGAACGGATATGCAGAGGATTCTGCCGAAATAGCAGAGGAAGCAAAGAACGCATTGCAGGAAGCACAGAATGCAACAACCAAAGAAGATACCGAAGCAGCTGTCGACAAGGCAGCAGGTGCTTTAGAAGCAGCACAGGGTACATATGATAATGCCGCTGCAGCAGAGGAAGAAGCAACAAAGCAGCTTAATAGTGCTGGCTCTGCATTGAAACAAGCTGAAGATAAATTGAAGGAAGCGGAAGCAGATCTTGGCATTTCCTTAGACGAAGCAGAGAAAGCAAAGAAAGAAGCAGATGAAAGCCTTGCATCCTTAGAAGAATTAGAGAAAAACACGATTGCTCAGAAGGAAGCACTTGATGAGCTAACAAGTCTTCAAGATAAAATGCTGAATAGCACAGGTACAGTGAAAACGGCATACACCGGCACAGAGGATAGCTTCGGTAAGGAAAATGTTAATGGTAATGGTAAGGATAATTACTGGAATACCTCCCTTGAGTATTTCAAAAAGCTTATTGCCTACTATTATACCTATACAGACGCAAAAGAGGAAAATGTATCTCTTGAGTGGACAAGGAATAAGAATAACCCTACCGAAGGTAATTATTTAACAGTCAGCTACACCAAAGATGGTGAGACACAGACGAAATACTATAATTATCATATCATGACCACCGATAAGGGCTCCATGGCTGTA
>CALZEZ010000203.1 GCA_945643825.1 uncultured Lachnospiraceae bacterium | reverse complement strand
AATAGTATTGTAAAATATTTTGTATTGTTAAGAAATCAGCGAATGAGACAGGGTTGATTTTATGATCAAAGATAATCAGAAGTATTTCAATATTCTGCAGAGAATTGTCGATGTACTCGTGATTGCCGGGTCCTATATTTTTGCCTGGTATCTGAAATTTGAAAGTCCCTTTGCCAATATTGATCCCGGAACTGGCGTCCTGCCCATGGAGGTCTATTTCCTGGCGATGATTTTGATTGTGCCGGGATATATGATTCTTTACTCTCTTAGCAATCTATACACGTCGAAACGGGTTTCGCATGTCAGACACGAAGTGGCGGGAATCATAAAGGCCAATACGATCGGGCTGATTCTGTTCCTGGGCTTTCTGTATATTATCAAGCAGCATGACTTCGCCAGATCGATGATTCTTGCCTTTTATGTGCTGAACATCACTCTGAGTGTGCTGTCCAGAGTTTTAATCCGCAGGATTCTCCGAAGCTTCCGGAAGAAGGGCTACAATTTAAAGCATATTCTGCTGGTTGGCTATTCCAGATCTGCAGAGGGGTATATTGACCGTATTATGAGCAATCCCGAATGGGGATATCACGTCTGTGGCATTCTGGATGACAATGTGCCCAGAGGAACGCTCTACAAGGGAGTCAAGGTTCTTGGTGATATTGATAATCTGGAGATTATTCTTCCCGAGAATAAACTGGATGAGATTGCAATCACACTGGCGCTTGCCGATTATGACCGTCTGGAGGAAATCGTAGGACGCTGTGAGAAGGCCGGTGTTCACACGAAATTTATTCCGGATTACAACAGCATGATTCCGAGCAGACCTTATACCGAGGATCTGCAGGGGCTGCCGGTAATCAATATCCGTTATGTTCCGCTCACCAATACCGTCAACTGGCTGTTGAAACGTCTGGTTGATATCGTGGGCTCGATTTTTGCGATAATCATATCCTCACCGGTTATGATTGTCTCTGCCATTCTGGTGAAGCTGTCAAGCCCGGGTCCTGTGATCTTTAAGCAGGAGCGTATCGGACTTCACAATAAGCCGTTTAAGATGTATAAATTCCGCACCATGGAGCTTCAGAAGGAAGCGAGTGAGGCGAAGGCGTGGACGGTTCGAAACGATCCGCGAGTAACCAGGGTTGGACGCGTACTTCGTAGGACAAGCATTGACGAGCTGCCGCAGCTTTTTAATATTCTGAGGGGCGACATGAGTGTGGTTGGTCCCAGACCGGAGAGACCTCTTTTTGTTGAGAAATTCCGGGAAGAAATTCCCAGATATATGGTCAAGCATCAGGTTCGTCCGGGGCTGACCGGATGTGCGCAGATCAATGGCTACAGGGGAGATACGTCGATCCGTAAGAGAATCGACTATGATTTGTATTACATTGAGAACTGGACTCTGTCGTTAGATTTCAAGATTTTGTTTCTAACATTCTTTAAAGGCTTTATAAATAAGAATGCCTATTAACGTAGATACTATCCATAGGCATAACAAGGGAGAAATGGATTCATGGCAACAGATTCAAAGAAAAAGAAAAATACTGCAAAGAGCACTGCGTCAAAGAGCACTTCGAACGGTACAACCGGCAAGAAGACCATGTCGAAAAAGCAGCGCGCTAAGCGCAAGAGAAGAAGAATGCTGATTTTTGTTCTCGAGATTTTTGTCATTGCGATCATGTTAGTGATTCTTTGGGGTGTTATTCAGGCAGAAAACATCGGACGTGTGGAGATCAAGGAAGAGGATATTGTCATTAACGAGGAAGTTCAGGAAAGTGAAGTACTCAAGGGCTACCGCAACATTGCCTTGTTTGGTGTGGACTCCACGACCGGCGCTCTGACGAAGAACACACGAAGTGATACCATTATTATCGCCTCCGTGAATCTTGATACCGGAGATATCCGTCTGTGCTCTGTTTACCGCGATACTTACTTAAACCGCGGAAATGACAGCTACAATAAATGTAATGGTGCCTACGCGATGGGAGGTCCTGAGCAGGCCATCAATATGCTGAACATGAATATGGACTTAAATATTACAGACTTTGTTACGATTGGTTTTGCCGGTCTTAAGGACGTAATTGATGCACTTGGTGGTGTGGAGATCAATGTCTCTGACGATGAGATTGTTCACATCAACAGCTATCAGAGCTGTATTGCCAAGGATTTGAAGCTGGGAGGCTTCACCGAAGTAACGCATTCCGGCTTACAGACTCTGAATGGTCTTCAGGCTACGGCATACTGTCGTGTCCGTTACACCAGAGGAGATGACTTCAAGCGTGCGGAGCGTCAGAGGACCGTTCTCTTAGCCGTTATGGAGAAGGCAAAGAAGGCTAGCGTTTCGGAGCTTACCACCATTGCAAACAATGTGTTCAGTGAAGTGTATACCTCCCTGGATCTGCAGGAAATTATTGAGTTGCTTGGGGATATAGCTAAATTCAATGTGGTCGGCAATGATGGATTCCCGCAGGCAGATCTTCGCACGACCGGAACGATCGGTACGAAGGGAAGCTGTGTTGTTCCTATGGACTTGGAGAGCAATGTTGTATGGCTTCATCGTTTCCTTTTCGAGGATGAGGACTACAGTCCGTCGGAGGCTGTGAAGAAGTACGATGCTCAGATAGAGAGTGATACCTCGAAATATGTGGGTATGAAGGGGAACTAAACCCGGTACGAAGTGGTAAGGGGTCATAGCAGAAGCTGTGCCCCTTTCTTTTCGTGATAGGTAAACCAGACAGTGATGAAAAAGCGGGAAGGAAATACGTCCATGGAAAAAGTAGATGTCCTGATTCCAACCTACCGGCCCGGAGAGCAGCTTAAGAAGCTTCTTGAGAGTCTGATGAAGCAGACAGTTATGCCGGACAATATCCGCATCATCAACACGGATGAATCACTCTGGAGGGAAGCGTTTTCCACAGAGGAGTTTTTGGAGAGATTTGATAGGGTTAAGCTTAGTCATATTAAACCTGGAGAATTTGATCATGGTGCGACCAGACATAGCGGGATAGAGCAGTCGCAGGCGGAGTTTGTGCTCTGTATGACGCAGGATGCGATTCCGGCAGACGAATATGTGATTGAAAGGCTGTTGGCACCTTTTGAAGACAGGACGGTTGCGGTGAGCTATGCCAGACAGCTTCCGGCTCCCGATGCCTCTGCGATTGAGGTCTTCACCAGGCAGTACAACTATCCGGATACGGATCAGATAAAGGGGAAAGAGGACATTTCGACACTTGGCATCAAGACCTTTTTCTGCTCTAACGTATGTGCCATGTACCGGAGAAGCACATACGAGGAGCTTGGTGGATTTATCCGGCATACGATATTTAATGAAGATATGATTTTTGCAGCACACGCTGTCCGGGCGGATTACCGGATTGCCTATGTGGCCGGAGCTAAGGTCATTCATTCCCATAATTATACAGGGATGCAGCAGTTTCGCAGAAACTTTGATCTGGGAGTTTCCCAGGCGGATCATCCGGAAATTTTCAAGGAAGTTCCCTCGGAATCGACAGGTATCCGGATGGTATGTCATACCGCTGGTTATCTGCTTCGGATGGGAAAGCCGTGGCTTCTTTTTAAGCTGATCTGGCTTAGCGGCTGTAAATATATGGGATATCGCATGGGAAAGCGGTATCAAAAGCTTTCAAAACGTAAGCTTGCACGCTATACGATGAATCCGGCCTATTGGACTGACGCAGTGCCGGATGAGCGGAGGGATGAGAATGCGCAGGGATAACGGTTTCTTTAGGAAGCTCTTGGTTTGTATTGTGCTGGGACTGACGGTTGGTCTGTTTGCAGGTATTGGCTACCTTGGTGTCACCGGCAGCAGTCATCTGGTGAGGTCAGTATTG
>CALZEZ010000202.1 GCA_945643825.1 uncultured Lachnospiraceae bacterium | reverse complement strand
CCTCATTTTAAGGAGGATTTATCTGGCGTTTCGATCATTCTGAAGCTCTTCGTTAATGGCAAGCATTCTGGCATCCAAATCCGATACCATACCGGCACACTCCACCAGCTCTTTCTTCAGCTTATCGGGCACGTCTCCTTCATATTTATAGTTGATCTTGTGCTCAAGGCTTGCCCAGAAATCCATGGCAACGGTTCGAATCTGGATCTCCACCTTCACATCCACAATTCGATCGGATAAATAGACCGGAAGTGTCACGATCATATGAAAGCTCTTGTAACCGCTCTTTTTCGGATTCTTAATATAATCCTTTACCGACACTAATGTAACGTCCTGCTGATTCGCAATCATCTTGGCTATCTGATAGATATCAGAGGTAAAGGAGCAAATGATGCGAATTCCGGCAATATCATTGACGTGCTTGACCATGTTCTCGATGGTTGCCTCGTATCCGCCCTTACGCAGCTTCTTCACAATACTCTCTGAGGTTTTCACGCGGGATTTAATATGTTCAATCGGATTATACTGATGAACATGCTGAAATTCGTCGTTTAATATTTCGAGCTTTGTCTCAATCTGCTTAAGCGCAGAGGTATAAACGAGAATAACTTCCTTCCAATTGTCTATTTCATTATCGCGACTAGGTACAAATTCCATCGGGTAATTCCCTTTCTAAATTATCTGACAATTTTGATTATAGCATAGTTTCCCATATTTGGGGGAATTTTAATAAAAATTTAATCTGTTGTAAATGTTTCCTTCGCTTGTTATAATGCTCATAAGTATTTTGGTTGGAGGTTTCAGGACATGTTTCGTCTATGGGCAAAGATTTGGAAAAATCATCATTTGTTACAGGATGTGGTCATCTGCGATGATTCTGAGGATACCCGCACACACAAGATATTCGGTGCACTTGAAAAGGCATGCATGGAATGCAATCTCGCAAAGCCCCAGTGGTTAGATCAGAACATCCGGGATTTTAAGCGCTTTCGCAAGACCCGGTTCACACAGGACAATTTTATAGAAGAAATTGATTTTGATTATCTTGAAATCCAGATCATTGAAGAATAAGAGGACGCTGTGAAACGTCCTCTTTCTTCTTATACGTGGTTATAATTGATCAGACATCCCTTCAGGATGATCTGTCTCTCTTCATCGGTCAGTTCTCCAAGCGTTAAGGTAAACTCCTTTAAGCTTTCGTCTTCTAACGAAACAGTATACGCCTTGATGCTGTCCCATTTCTCACTCACTGCCTGTCGGATATCCGGAATAAACAGATAATCCTTGTTTTTAAACGGTAGCTCGCCCTGCGGGATCACAAAAGGAAGCATTCCCCAGTTAATCAGATTGGAGCGGTATCTCTTGGTCGCATACTCGTTGGCAATATTGGCCCATCCGCCAAGAACCTTCTGGCAGGATGCTGCCTGCTCTCTGGCAGAACCATCACCCGGCTTCACGGCAAAGATCGTTGAGCCAAATCCGGTATTCTCACGACTGGCATCTGCAAAGGTTTTCTTGATCACATTCATCACCGGCTTCACATCCGGATGCGCTTTGCAGGGATGCTCACCGGCACATCTGGCCGTTTCTGCCTTCTGGATATCCTTCGCCAGTCCCACATAAGCAGGATCCTTTCTGGAAAGAGTAAACTCCGCAAGTCCCAGAGGATTGGAGCGGTAGGAGGATGTCTCTCCGGAAGGAATCAGCTCATCGGTAGTGGTAACCGGATCATGAATCTCAGATACCACACGAAGCACCAGATTCTCAGGAAGGGCACTCATTTTCGGCCAGTCCTTGATATTCGGACCAAACTGAATCTCCTGGTCGGGATCTGCAACGCCCTTGGAGTCAAACACTCGGTTCTCATAAATCTTACGGTCAAAATGATACTGATATACCCCAAAATCACCATCAAACTCTGTAGCAGCCGTAAGTACACCCTTATTGGCTGCCGTAGCGGCAATCGAGCGGGCATCCATGAGCGCAACAGAAGAAATCTGTCCATTCTGAAGCTTGGAGCCTTCTCTGTTCGGGAAGTTTCTCGTGGAATGACGGATACTGAACGCATTGTTCGCAGGGGTATCACCGGCACCAAAGCAGGGACCACAGAACGCCGTCTTCATCACTGCACCAGTTTCCATAATCGTGGCAGCGCAGCCATTGCGAATGAGTTCCATATATACCGGCATGGAAGCAGGATACACGCTCAGGGTAAATCCATCACTTCCGATATACTTTCCTTTCAGGATATCCGCAGCGGCACAGATGTTCTCAAAGCCACCTCCGGCACAGCCGGCAATGATTCCCTGATCCACCATGAATTTGCCATCTACAACCTTATTGCGAAGCGTAAAATCTACAGCACCGTCCAGACTTACCTTCGCACGCTTCTCGACATCCGCAAGAATGTCGTCCAGATTTGCCTTTAACTCCTCGATCGTATAAGTATTGCTCGGGTGGAACGGCATCGCGATCATCGGACGGATCTTGCTAAGATCAATCGTGATAAGACCATCATAATATGCCACTGCGCCCGGTGTAAGGTGTGCATACTCTTCCTTACGACCATGAATCTCATAGAATTCTTCGATCTTCTCATCGGTCTCCCAGATAGAGGACAGACAGGTGGTCTCAGTGGTCATGACATCGATTCCGATTCTGAAATCCGGGCTTAAGCTGTGGACACCGGGTCCGACAAACTCCATGACCTTATTCTTGACATAGCCATTCTCAAAGACTGCACCAATGATGGCAAGCGCTACGTCCTGCGGTCCTACCCCCTTAACCGGCTCACCGGTCAGATAAACGGCAACCACACCCGGCATATTGATATCATAGGTCTGGGAAAGAAGCTGTTTTACAAGCTCCGGTCCACCCTCACCCATGGCCATGGTTCCCAATGCACCATAACGGGTATGGGAATCCGAGCCGAGGATCATCTTGCCGCCACCGGCTAACATCTCTCTTGCAAACTGGTGGATAACCGCCTGGTGAGGAGGTACATACATTCCACCATACTTTTTGGCACAGGTAAGACCAAACATGTGGTCATCCTCGTTGATGGTTCCGCCAACCGCACAAAGAGAGTTATGGCAGTTGGTTAGGACATACGGGATCGGAAACTTCGTCAGTCCCGAAGCACGTGCGGTCTGAATAATACCTACAAACGTAATATCATGAGAGGTCAGCTTATCAAATTTGATCTTCAGCTTCTCCATATTGTCAGAGGTATTATGTGCTTTTAAAATTCCATAGGCGATGGTGTTCTTCTTCGCATCCTCTTTCTGCAGGCCTTTTGCAGCAATCTCCTGCGGATCGGTGACGATCCGGCTGCCCTCAAGAAGGAATGCGCCGCCTTCTGCTAACTTAATCATATGCTTGATTCCTTTCCGGCTTAACGCCCTGCTTGTGTTATTTCTGCTTTGACAACCTGCCCTTAGCGGGTGTTTCCTTCGGAAGGACTACCTTATCCAGATGCCAGATATCATCAACATACTCCTGAATCGTACGATCCGAGGTAAACTTACCGCAGCATGCCACATTTAAGATTGCACTCTTTGCCCAGCTTCTCTCGTCAAGATATTTCTTCTCCACAAGCTTCTGCGCTTCCGCATAGGAGCGGAAATCCTTCAGGATAAAATAGGTATCTGCCTTACTGGTACTCTGCGTGTTAAGAAGAGAATTGTAAAGATGACGGAACCGCTCGGTGTCATCCGGTGAATAGAAGCCGTTAATCAGCTGCATCAGCACCTGCCGAATCTCTGCATAGTTATTAAAGATCTCCATCGTATCATAGCCGACATAGTTCTCGTATCTGATAACCTCATCCGAGGAAAGACCAAAGATAAAGGC
>CALZEZ010000201.1 GCA_945643825.1 uncultured Lachnospiraceae bacterium | reverse complement strand
TTTGGTTATACAGATGAGCGGATTGTTCTTCATAATATTGAGATGACTGCGAAGCCTGGACAGAAGATCGCACTGGTCGGATCAACGGGAGCCGGAAAAACGACCATAACCAATCTGATCAACCGGTTTTATGATATTCAGGATGGAAAAATCCGTTATGATGGCATTAACGTAAATAAAATCTGCAAAGCCGATTTGAGAAGATCACTTGGAATCGTGCTTCAGGACACGCATTTATTTACCAATACCGTGATGGAGAATATCAGGTATGGAAGACTGGAGGCAACAGACGAAGAGGTTGTTGCCGCAGCGAAGCTGGCAAATGCAGACGGCTTTATCCGCAGGCTGCCCAACGGATATGACACGGTGATAACCGGAGACGGAGCGAATCTTAGTCAGGGTCAGAGACAACTCTTAGCTATTGCAAGAGCTGCAGTTGCAGATCCTCCTGTGTTGATTCTTGATGAGGCAACCAGTTCGATTGATACCAGAACAGAGAAGATTGTGCAGGGTGGAATGGATAAGCTTATGAGTGGGCGAACCACCTTTGTCATCGCACACCGCTTGTCTACGGTTAAGAACAGCGACTGTATCATTGTTCTTGAACAAGGCAGAATTATTGAGAGCGGAACCCATGAGGAGTTGATCAACGCAAGAGGAAGATATTATCAGTTATATACAGGTAATAGTATTTCAGCATAGGAGTGGAGAAGCAGACAGATGAGGTACGCATCTTTTTTAAAGAATAATGGAATCATCGGCTTTGTTGCACCTTCCTTTGGTGCAGCTACGGAACCCTATTATTCTGCCTTTGAGGCGGCACAGAACAGATTCAGGCAGATGGGCTATCAGCTGTTCATCGGCTCAAATTGTTATGAGGGTTGTGGAATAGGAATCAGCAATACACCGAAGAAGTGTGCGAAGGAGTTGACGGAGGCCTATTGTGACCCTGTTTGTGATGTTCTTATCTCCTGTGGCGGCGGAGAGATGATGTGTGAGGATTTGGAGTTTATCGATTTTGCTCGCATCAGGGAGGCTTCTCCTAAGTGGTATATGGGATATTCGGATAACACAAATTTTACGTTTCTGTTGACGACACTATGTGATACAGCCTCTATTTATGGACCCTGTGTAAAACCTTTTGGAATGAAAGAGTGGGACGCTTCGTTATATGATGCAATGGATCTTTTATGCGGAAGGAAATTAACCCAGAAGGGGTATGAGAGCTGGCAACTTGAGGACTGGCCAGAGGATCAGAAAACACCCTATTCCAGCTATCATAAGACGATTCCCAGGAAGCTTCGCTGTTTTATTCCCGATGGAGAAACACTTGCTGAGGCTTCAAACGAGGTGGTTCATTTACAGGGACGTATGCTCGGTGGTTGTCTGGATTGTCTTAAAACGTTAGTCGGAACAGAATTTGACAGAGTGTCTGACTTTGTTGAGAAATATAAGGAGGATGGCATTCTCTGGTTCTTAGAAAGCTGTGATTTGAATGTTTTCGATATCAGACGGGCAATGTGGCAATTAGAACATGCCGGATGGTTTCGGTATACCAGGGGGTTTTTAATCGGAAGACCTATGCACTTTGATGAGCCGATGATGGGACTGGATCAGTATCATGCAGTGATAGATATTGTTTCACATTACCAGGTGCCGGTCATTATGGATCTGGATCTAGGGCATCTGCCCCCGATGATGCCTGTTATTTGTGGAAGTGTAGGAGACGTGAACCTCAGACAACAGGACTTCTCTTTGGATATGAGATTAATTTAATGAAAGAGGATGCGGTGCCGGAAGACACCGCATTTTTGTTATTATGCCAGGTGCATGTGCTTTCTCATCAGGTGCTCGGCAAACTGAATCAGGCGATAGAGGCCGAAGGCAATCAGACAGAGAATCAGAATGGAACTGATGACGAGATTAAGCTTGAATACCTGACTGCCATATATGATCAGATATCCCAGCCCCCTTCGGGCGGCCAGAAATTCGCCAATAATGACACCGACTAAGGAAAGACCAATGTTAACCTTCATGGTACTGAGCAGATTTGGAATACCATTTGGAAGAACGACAAGAGAGAAAACCTGCCATTTATTTCCACCCAGGGTATAAATCAGGTTTTGCTTCTCTATGCCGGTCTGTTGAAAACCGGAGTAAATATTGATGATTGCACCAAAGATTGCAACAGAGATTCCGGCAACAATAATTGTTTTCATGCCAGTGCCGAGCCAGACAATGAAAAGTGGTGCTAGGGCGGACTTCGGCAGGGAGTTAAGAATTACCAGATACGGCTCCGAGACCTCTGAGAAACCTTTACAAAACCACAATAAGCAGGCAGCCATTATACTGATCAGGGTAACAAGAAGAAAACTGACCAGTGTCTCTGTAAGAGTTATTCCGATATGCAGGGGCAGATTATTCTGTGTCCATAGAGTAAGAATGGTTCTGACAACAAGAGTAGGAGAACTGAAGAAAAAGCTGTCAATCATACCAAAGGAGGAGCAGGTCTCCCATAATCCCAGAAAGAGGACAAAAACAATCAGACGTAATAATCCAATCGTGCGGTGATGCAAACGATGCTTTCTGACATATAGCTCCTGCGTCGTCAATTGCTTTTTATGTTGTTCCATGGGTGAGCTCCTTCCATAATTTATCGAAATAACTACCATATTCCGGAGCCTGCCTGGCTGCGAGAGGACCGGTTTCTGTCGTCGTAAGTTGAATGCCAATATCATCAAGAATGGTAGCCGGTCGCGCTGTCAAGACCAGAATCCTGTCAGCCAGGGAGATTGCCTCAGAAAGATCATGAGTGATCAAAAGGGCTGTCTTATTGGCATCCCGTATTTTTTGACAGATATCGCCGGATACCTGCAGTCTGGTCTGATAATCCAGAGCACTAAAGGGCTCATCGAGCAAAAGAAGATCAGGCTTTAGAGCCATGGTTCTGATTAGTGCAGCTCGTTGCTTCATCCCACCGGACAACTCAGAGGGGTATTTGTCACGGAAAGCATCTAGATCGTATTCTTTCAGTAACATATCAATATAGGTCAGATATTCTTTTGTGGCGCAATGATTGATTTCCAATCCAAGGCATACATTTTGATAGATAGTTCGCCATTCAAAGAGATGATCTCTTTGAAGCATATAGCCGATTCTGGAGGATGTACAAACAATCTGCCCGTTCTCGGGCGTTAAAAGACCGGCAATTAAGGATAAAAGGGTTGATTTACCACATCCGCTTGGTCCAACAATTGCAACAAATTCGCCAGGCTGTATTTGAAAGCTGACATGCGATAACGCATAGGTTTCGCCGGTCAGACTGTGGTAAGAATAGGACAGATCATTTATCTGTAAAAGAGGAGAAGACATCAGGATAGGCACCTCACTTTCCGGTGTGTAATCTTCTATATGGTATGTTATGTCGAGAAAAGAGAATCGGTTCACGATTCTGATATTGAAAACAACGAAAATGTATGCTAGTATCAAATCTAGGTTTAATTATTTGGAAAGGTGAAAAAAGATGGCACAACTTTGGGGCGGAAGATTTACAAAAGAGACAGACAAATTGGTATATAACTTCAATGCATCCATATCCTTTGATCAGAAATTTTACAAACAGGATATTCAGGGAAGTATGGCACATACAACCATGTTAGAGAAACAGGGAATCCTGTCCGGGGAAGATGCGGAGCAGATCAGACAGGGATTACAGTCAATTTTGAGGGATGTAGAGAATGGAAATCTTCTGATCACAGAGGAATATGAGGATATTCACAGCTTTGTGGAGGCGAATCTGATTGAACGGATCGGGGATGCCGGAAAGAAGCTTCATACCGGTCGAAGCCGTAACGACCA
>CALZEZ010000200.1 GCA_945643825.1 uncultured Lachnospiraceae bacterium | reverse complement strand
GGCAGATATCGAAAGCAATATCCCGGGTTGATTTTACAACGGCACGTGCTATAATCCCATCTTTGACAGTTATTAAAAGACAAAACAGCCACAAAGCCTTTATTTATGGGATTTGTGGCTGTTTGCTGTATGCATCAATATGTGCTATTTTTTAGGTTTTGTGCTTGTTGTCTTTTTAGTACTTGAAATAATGCCCCGCATGGTGGATTTTGATATAAATTCATAGTCTGTTCTAAAACCAAATGTGTTGTGAAGGGAATCTGTCAGTTTGGTACGTTTATAAGAAGGGATATAACCACTGTCCTTACTTAAAAGTGTTACATTCATACCGCGCAGAGTTTCCAATATTTGACTGCATGTGAATTCTTCTCCAAGTTTCTTTTCCAACAGGCGATATACCAGCAGACTGATATAGCACGTAAGAAAATGTGCCTTGATACGGTCATCTCTTTGTACATAAACCGGTCTGGCTTCAAAATCCGATTTCATAATACGGAAGTTTTCTTCAATTTCCCAACGACGTTTATTGATCTTAATGATTTCAGAAGGGTTATCCTCCAGATTTGTTACTACAGCATAAAAGCCGTCATATATTGCTTCTTCATGAATACGTTCTTCGTCCAATTCATAAACAGATTTATCTGCGACTTCACCATCTGATGTAATGGAAGTCTTTTGGATGAACCGGGCCGGATCATTTTGATTTTTTCCGCGCCTGCATTTTCCGGGGGACTGCATCATTTTTATTGCACGCTCAATCTGACCACTACGGATTTTTTGCTGATAAGCTTTGTACTTAGGCGAGTAGGTAACAATAATTGTTTCATCCATGTTTCCAGTCACAAGAGGTACTTCTTTGTAATAAACAGTGTTGAATACTTCCGGATCCGTTTCGTCAAGGGTTCTCAGGTCGATCATTCTGTTGGAACCGGGAGCTCTGAACTGAGCTGGATTCAGAGCAATATCACGGTCTTCCTTTTTCATCTTTTTCAAGGAATATGTAATGACATAGGAGCGGTTGCCAAAGCTATTTAAAAACCGATTTTTTTCACTTCCCAGACCGGCATCGGAACAAAAGATAAAATCACTGCAATCGAAGTCTTTGATCACCTTTGACTCTAAAGGTTTTAACGTAAGCTGCTCGTTTTGGTTTCCCGGGAAAATATCAAAAGCAAGGGGGATTCCATCAGCATCCATAAATAACCCCATGGTGACGATGGGATTAGGTCGGTGTTCTTTATTCTTGCCATATTTTTTATTCCCATGTTCTGCTTCAATTTCGAAATAATAATTCGTGCAGTCATAATACAGAATCCTGGAATTTCTGTGATGAACAAAGTTTGAATTGCGGTAAAGATCTTCCTGAATGTAATCCGATTCCTCTGCCATAACAGAAAGTGCACGATAAATATTTTGCAGAGAGTACTTAGGTGTTTCCAGAAGAGAATGACAGAAGGAATAACTGCTCATCTTGCTGGAAGGAGAAAGGATTCTTGCATAAATCAAATCAGTAAGAATGGCATAAAAATCATAGGTGAACTTATGATGGTTGCGGATGTTTCTGCAAATGTTATCAAGTCTCAGTTCGGTACATAGCTGTTGCAAAAAAAGATATCCCACATTAAATAGGCGTTCTTCATCTAACGGAATGCGTGACATCTGAGAAAATGTAACCGACATCTGTTCTTTGTGCTGATTGTAAAGAGCAGTTTCTTTAGCTGCCTCAGCCTTGGCCCAGGCCATCATTTTTTCTTTATCTCCAGAGAATTGTTCCAAAAGTACATTGTATTTCCCCAATTTTTTGTAAATACGAGAAGACGATTTTCCATTCTCTTTTCTATAGGATTGATAAATATATACGTCCTTGTTATTTGGACTTCCGGTAATATTTACATACATTACAGATCACCCCCTAATATGATTATAACACACAAGCACAAACAAGTACAGAGAAAAACATAAAATTTGACAAAAAAATAAGCCAAAAGTGGCTTAAATAAAGGATTTATTATTTGATTGTTAAAATGCAAGTGTCAAAGACCCGTGTCAGGACCCTCTGCAGGAGCGCATCTGTCGTCTATCCTTTGTTATAGCAAAGAAGTGCAGGAGAAATATGGCGTAGATGTGTCAAATGTCACTGGATTTATTGGAGTTGGCGGGCCATACAGCTTTTCCGATAAGCCATCCCTGTCGGTGAGGATTTTACTGAATCAGCTGTTTGAAAAGGGCTATGACAGGACAAAAGGCGAACCATGCTCGCTCATGGAGAAAAGTAATATCCCCATGCTGCTGATTCAAAGCAGACACGATGGACTGATCAATTTCTCATGTGCAGAGCGATTCCGGGAAAAGGCGTTAAGCCTTGGAAATGAATGTGAGCTCTATGAGGTTGTCGATAAGAAAAATACACACTCGTGGTATACGGCAGGGATGTTTCTTGAAACAAGAGAAGAAAACAGGGGATTAGATAAGCTGTTTTCGTGGATTGAAGCCAGATAGAAGAATCGTAAGTAGGCAGATATCGAAAGCAATATCCCGGGTTGATTTTACAACGGCACGTGCTATAATACAAACATAATACAGAAAACGAAACGAGGAACAGGCTGTTTTGGCTAGGATCAAAGGAGATCATGCTAAAGCAGCCTGTCGTGTTTTCGTTGAAGCAAAAGGGAGAGAACCCATATGAGCTTGAATAACATCATCGGTCCCATTATGGTCGGACCAAGCAGCTCCCATACTGCGGGGGCAGTCCGGATCGGACTCATGGCAAGAATCCTGTTAAAGGATACGCCGCAAAGCGGCGAAATCTATCTCCATGGCTCCTTCGCCCAGACAGGTCCGGGGCACGGTACGGATAAAGCTATTATTGCAGGAATCCTGGGAATGCAGCCGGATGACAGGCGGATTCCGGACAGCTTTGCGGCTGCGAAGGAACAAAATTTCACGTTTTCAATCGGTACGAGGAATATCATGGGCGCGCATCCCAACACTACGCTGATTCGCCTGCAGGGAGTGGGCGGAAGGAAAATCGAGGTGCAGGCATCATCGGTCGGGGGAGGCAGCATCATGGTCAATAAAATAGATGGGATTGACGTAAACTTTCGCGGCGAGAATCCGACCCTGATCGTTCACAACCTGGATCAGCCCGGGCATGTGGCAGAGGTTACCTCCCTGTTAGCCCATAAATCGGTGAACATCGCATCGATGCAGCTCTATCGGGAACGGCGGGGAGAATACGCGGTTATGGTTATCGAGACCGACCAGCCGATCCCGGACAATGCGATTGCATGGCTCGAGCATCTGGAGGGAATAATTAAGGTAACCTATTTCAACGGGCTAAATCACGAGACAGGAGATTAACACTATGGCTCTATCATTGCAGGAAATTTTGATTTGGTGTAGAGAGGAACAAAAAGAATTCTGGGAGTATATGCTGTATGATGACATGCGAGAGAGAGGAATCACCAGAGAAGAATCCTTCTCCTATATGGAAAGCATATTCGATACCATGGAGCAAACGGAGAAGACATATCGACCGGAGCGCCTGTCCGGGAGCGGACTGGTTGGTGCCGAGGGCGGAAAAATGGAAGACTATTATGAAAAAGGAGATGCACTCTGCGGTTCCTTTATGGGAAAAGCCATGACAACCGCACTAAAAATGGCAGAGTCCAACGCCTGCATGCGACGGATCGTTGCAGCACCGACAGCCGGCTCCTGCGGTGTGATTCCGGCGGTGCTGTTGCCCTATTATGAGATGAAAAAGCCCGACAAACAGCAGCTTCTAAAAGCCCTGTATGTGGCAGGTGCGATTGGTGAGGTGATTGCTGAGCGGGCCTCCATCAGTGGCGCGGAGGGCGGCTGCCAGGCAGAGA
>CALZEZ010000199.1 GCA_945643825.1 uncultured Lachnospiraceae bacterium | reverse complement strand
ACAAGTGGATTGCCTGTGGAACCCGAGGTTGTAAATACCAGATATTTCTTCTTTATCTTTCTGCCGATGTTGTCAGGGTTCTCCATGAATTTCTCTACCTCTGACAGAGTGAGATCACGATCGGTGATCCAGTCATTCCAATTTTCCATCAGCTGCCGTTTGTTTACACTCGGTAGATCCGTCAGTGAGTAATCCTCGGGCAGATCCCGATAGAGCCTTGTGTAGTATGGACTGTTTTTCCTTGCCCACTCCACCATCTCATGCAGTCTCTTCTGCGTAACGGACTCTCGTTTAATTACGTCCATTTTCTCATAATCATGACAAAGTGCCATCGCCTTAAAAATACCTGTTTTCTTCATGAAAACCCCCTATTCTTTGCATATACCAAACAGCATCATATCAAAGTACTGTTTCATTTCCGATTGAATGGCTTCCTTGTTCTTAAAAAAATCATCCGGCGTCTGCTGATACTGTATCAGATACTTATTGAGCACCGCATTGCAATAAAGAGATACACACTCCACCATCACCTGCAAATTGATTCCATCCTTTAGAGGAAGGGCTTGTAAAGCCCTCTTAAGTGTCGTTGCGGACTCCATTTTCCTCTGAACAGCATACCTTTGCAGAAGCTCTGCCTTGCGCATTGCAATTTCTGTGGCAGCATCCCGGGAAGCCATGTTAACCATGTGCATTTCGTCGCGGTAATGCGTACACAAAGCCATCTTCTCATCCATCGAGGAAAAAAGAATATCATAGAAATTAGCAGCATCCCCCGGTGATTCTGTCGGCGTATTCAGCTTTTGCATTGCTCTCTCCAAGCAAAAAAGATAAAACTCCTTCTTAGAACCAAAATAGTGAAATAGAATGCCCTTTGAGATTCCGCATGCTTTTGTAATAGAATCGGTACTGGCCTCTTTATAGGACTTTTGAGAAAATTCCCTGATTCCCGCAGAGAGAATCATTTCCTGTTTGTCCTCCGGCAATTTTTCAAATGCTTCAAATCCCATATACACCTCTTTGACTGACTGGTCAATTCTTTTGTTGTGAATAGAATAGCACGCATTGACCGGCAAGTCAATAGGGATTGTTGCTTATGTGAGATCAATTCGAGTCACATTACGAATCATATCGAATGATTACCTTTCAGGAAAACATTGACAGATAAACGTCCGTTAGCTAAAATCTATGGTACTGTTATGGAAAGAGGAGAATCTGAATGAGAAAGCTTATGATAATATTTGGTGCAATTTTTGCGATTGTTCTGCTTGGAATAATCGGCACGGTTCTGATGTTTTGGGACGAGATAAGCATTATCCGTTCGATCACCAGACTCGGTGGTGAACAGGCATTTTACGTCATGGACTTTAAAGATGGATATCATTTGGATGAGATGCTGGAGGAGGACATTTCTTCGGATGGAGAGATGGCCGGTGTGTTGGCTGGGTATATTTCCCATGGATTCTATAAGGCAGAGCGAGAGACTAAAACACATATCGGTTGTTCCACACTCACCTGCATGGATGATGAGGGGAATATGATTTGGGGAAGAAACTTTGACTGGTATGATTCCGTTCCCATCATTGTCAGGGCAACTCCAAAGGATGGCTATGCTTCGATCGCGACCTGTGAATTTGCCAACATCACAGGGGACAGCTCACGGGTTCCGGGAGATCTGGCAAGTGACTTTCTTGCAGTTGCGTCCTATTATGTCCCAATGGATGGGGTTAATGAAAAAGGTCTGAGTGTGGCAATCCTGGAAGTAAATGAAGGTGGACAGACCATTGTGGATACAGACAAGAAGAACATCACGGTGACTATGGCTGTCCGGATGCTGCTTGATAAAGCGGCGAGTGTCGACGAGGCAATTGCTTTATTGCAAAATTATGATATCTGTCCTACCGGAGGAATTTCGTCTCATCTATCAATCAGTGATCGAACCGGAAGGTCGGTTGCGGTTGAGTTTATGGATGGAGATATCAAAGTAGTGGAGACCCCGTATGTCACCAACTTCAATCTCTATAACGGAGACATCACAGCCGGTGGAGTGAGCCCGATGAGACGATACAACCTGCTTAAGGAGCGCTATGACGTTGCAAACGGGGTGATGAATGTACAGCAGATGAAGGAAGCTATGGAGACTGTATCTCAGAAAGCGGGTAAATGGAAAACGAGATGGTCTGTGATTTATGAAAACAGCTCCGAATTGAAGGCCACCTATTTCTGGAATGCACATTTTGAGCAGGGGTATGTGATCGGCATTCATGAAAAATACTGAGAAAATGTTTTGTTGAAGGGGGTAAAGAATGATACTGAGAATAACGGATGATGGCTCTGAAAGGGATGTGCAAGAGCTTCATGCTCTGTTAAAAGACTACAATTTGTCCCATAGAGAACCTTCCAAGGATGTTCCGCTCGGAATCTACTATGAGAATGAAAATGGAGAGAAGCTGGCGGGCTTAGTCGGAGAGACCTTTGGAAATTGGCTCTGCATCAAATATTTGTTTGTAAGTGAAGAATTGCGTGGGCAGGGAATTGGAACCAGGATCATGGAATCTGCCGAGCAGGAAGCAAAAAGAAGAGGCTGTAACTATGCTTTTGTAGACACCTTCAGCTTCCAGGCACCGGATTTTTATCGGAAGCTTGGATATCAGGAGGTATTTGCGTTGACGGAATATCCTTATACAGGAGCCAGATACTATTACACCAAGCAGCTATAAGAAGCGTATCGTCACGAAAGGAGTAAAATGAGCTTGAAAACACGATGACTTTGGCTATTTGTGGCGTCTGCGAAAGTGAGGAATAAAATGACAAGAATTGCAGTTTTTTCGGATGTACATGGCAATTTTGATGCACTGCGCACGGTGCTGGACTTAATCGAGAAGGAGCAGGTTGACCAGACCATTTTCATCGGAGATATCTTTCAACGTGGGAATCAGGAAATTGAGTGTTTAGAGTATTTGAGAAACAGTGACATTCTGTGTGTCAAAGGAAACTGTGAGCTCTATCTGGATCAGGGGGTAGATATTGATCCGGACATGGAATACCTGCGTGATTACTATGATATAATGCGTGCAGGCTTAACAGCAGAACAAAGAGCATTTATCCACGAGCTGCCTCTTTATTATGAGAGAATGGTCAATGGACACAAATTGTTGTTCTGCCATTTCCTGTTTCGGGACATCGAAGCAGCGTATCCGTTTTATCAGCTCGCAGATTTGGAGACAGATGTGTTTTCCCGGGCAGTGAAGGCAGAAGCATTGCAGCCGTATGATCTGGTTGTGGTCGGACATACACATAAAAACTTTACAAAAGAAAAGGTGGTTGGCGTATCCGCTGCGGGACTTGACCAACCAACCTTTGTTATTCTTGAGATTGACGAACAGATCTCATATCAATATGTTTCATTCTAGTCCTCGACGCTTTATGTCGAGGATTTGTCTTCATCAAGAGCACGAATCGCTTTCTGCCGATAGGATAGCAGGCTAAACAGTGCACCGAGGACTCCGGTGCATAGAAACATGACAGCCATTCCGCTGCCGGCACCTGTTCCGACGATTTTTGCAAGCACACCGGCAAGCGGAGCCTGCGTCGTCATAAATGGCTCAAACACATAATCCGCCAGAAAACCGCCCAGAAGAATACCCGCCGGGATCGTACTAAACTGCAGTGCATTTCGAACGGCAAAGATTCTTCCCTGCATCTGCTCGGGTACATATTTGTACAGAATCACCATTTGTCCGGCATTGATAAAGGCAATCGGAAGGCTTGCAGCAAAACCGGCAAACGACAAGACAATTACATTTCTACCGGCACCCATCATCACATCACCGAGCAGGAAAGAGAGAAGTGCCGACAGATAGAACATATTCGAAATCTTCCATTTA
>CALZEZ010000198.1 GCA_945643825.1 uncultured Lachnospiraceae bacterium | reverse complement strand
TATTGTATGATGTCTCTTTTTTTTTGCCCTGAATCTATGATAAAATAGAAAGCGGTAGGTACGAATGAGAAAACTCTGTACCGGAAGAGGGAATGGGGATTACTATGAGCGAAAAGGTGTTGAATTTCATGGTGGCGCTTTGCAGAGAAATGCTCGAAAGCGGAGCCAATCTGGAACGTGTCAATATCAGCATGAGACGAATCTGCAAATGCTATCACTTACACAGAATCAGTATGATTTATACCGGCTCTGTTATTTCGGTGTCAGTTTATGACGAACAGGGAAGAAGCTATGTCAGGCAGGTAAATATCCCCTATACGGGAATTCACTTATATCGGTTGGGGCGCTTGAATCTGCTGGTGCATGAGATAATTAACAAAAAGCCACATCCGGATAAGCTGATGGATATGCTCTACGAAACATTGTTGATAAAATCCTATTCAAATGGGGTACAGATTCTGGGCTACATACTTGCCATGGTCTGCTTGTGCAGGATTTTCGGAGGCTCCCTGCCGGACCTGCTGATCGTATCATTGAACACACTGGTACTGTATTTTATGACCATGTTCTTTTCGAGGGCAAAATTGAACCGGATTATTTCAAATAGCATTGCAATGATGCTTTGTGGCTTTTCGGCGATTCTCTTTACCAGATGCGGCTTTGCGCAGAATATGCCGGCAATCATTATTACAAATGCGTTTTACCTGATTCCCGGTATTCCGATGGTCAATGCCGTCCGCAACATTTTCTGCGGAAACGAGATGAATGGCATTATCGAGATGGTCAAAGTGATCCTGGAAGTGGTTACGATTGTGGCCGGCTTATATATTGCATATGTACTGTTTGGATCAGATGTAAGCACATTATTTTAGGAGGAAACGCACATGGCTGGAAATATAGAATTGGTTGTATTGTCTTTTTTGGCAAGCCTTGGCTTTGCAATCGTTTTTCAGGTTGCAAAGAAGGATCTTCTGCTTGCAGGGCTCGGTGGGGGCTTAACCAGAATTTTCTATCTGATATTTATTGCGATCATTCCGAGTCGAATTGTTTATGTAGCACTGGCGGCTATGGTTGCAGCCCTTTATGCGGAAATCGTATCGGGAATGAAGCATGTACCGGCGACCTACTTCATGTATCCGACGATTATTCCGTTGATTCCCGGAGATTTGTTCTACTATACCTGTGCCGGGATTATTACAGGAAACGCGGAGATGTTTCGCACAAATGCCATCAACTTAATACTTGCACTGGTCGGTTTGACCGTAGGCTTTGTTGTGTGTTCCTTTGTTTCGAATATCATGAGAATCCGCAGACTTGCCACCATCGCAGGCAAATCGGACGAAGAATATTAAAATAAGAGGGATAGAAAAATAAGGAGAGACGAAAAATGAGACTGGAGAAGGTAAAAAGCAAAGTATCCTATATGGAAAAGGAGGCTCGTCCGGGACTGATTCCGGAGCGGAGCGTGATCTCTACAGCACCGGCTGAGGATCCGGCGGATTATTTTTATACAGGAAATGGCCATTACTGGCTCGAGAGCGCCGGCGGCGTGGAGGATGACGAGATTATCGTTACGCAGGAGCTGCTGTATGAACCTCTGTGGGCCAAGACGCCCAATCCACCTGACCTGCGTCCCTATATCGATGATATTCGCAAATGTGTTTTGGAAGGCAATCCGGAAAAGGCAGATGAATATATCGATAGAGCCCAGAGAGCCTGTGGCTATGATAAGCTCATGAATATGGACAGTCGGATTGTTTATCCGATTGGCTCTCCAAGAGTTCATAAGGCCTTTAGTATGGATGTAAAAAAGAGCGGGATATGCGCAGCGGAGGCTTCGAATTATATCAGATGGCTTGATATGGAAACAGGACTTTCCACTACCTGTTTCGAGCAGGCGGGTGGTCGTTATACCACAAGAGTAATAGCGTCCTTTGCGGATAATTTTGCGGCGTTTGAATTCACCGCACCGGAGAAAAAACTGAACCTTTCTCTGGATATCAGGGTGCCGGGTGGACTGAATCCTTTTGGTGTGCCGACCATGGTTCTGTCCGAGCATAAATGGGTTGTCAGGGAGCAGAGACTGATTCTTTGCTTACAATACAATCCTGCACTTTCGAGTAAGGGGTATTATGCAATCCTGAATGTGGACGAATGTGACGGAGATCTTTCCGTGAACAGGGAGAGGATAGAAGTACAAAATGCCACAAGATTAGTGCTGACAACGAAGGTAATCAAGATAGAAGAAGATTTTTCTTTTGATGGCTACCATGCGTATGAGGAGGCATTTGATCAGATAGACAGAAGCTTTGGTAGGATTATTGAGGGAAACAGGGCGATTCTTGGAGAGAAGATGAGAAGGTCTTCCATCTGCCTTGGAAAAAAGGAGGACTGCTATCTTTCCGGGGAAGAGCTTTTGCTAAAATGCCACAGTGAGAAGGAACTTTATCCCATGATGATGGATAAGCTCTATGACATGGGACGGTTCTATCAGATTGTGGATACCGGCGATATCCCTCCCATGTGGGGACAGCACAACATTAACACCAATCTTCAGGTCTGCGCCGGAAATAACACAGGTCTGTTTGAAGAGATGGATGTTTATTTCAGGTATTACGAGAGTAAATTTGAAGATTTCAGGACAAACGCAAGACTTCTCTTTAATGCAAGAGGACTCCTTGCCAGTGTACACTGTGATCCGGATTCCGGCTTATTCTACCACTTCTCAAAGACCTACCCGCATTATTGCTGGACGGGATGCCTGGGATGGATTTATAACGAATTCTGGGGATATTATCTGGTAACCGGAGACAGAAAATTCCTCGCGGAGAGAGTGGTTCCTGCCTTGAAGGAGATTGCTCTGTTCTTTGAGGATTATGCCTGCCTGAAGGATGATAAAGGGAAGCGTATTTTTGTTCCCTCCTTCTCGCCGGAGGACCCGACACCGAATCCCGACTATTCGACGGTAACCTGCAAGGATATCCATGCCACGAGAATCAATTCGGTAATGGATGTTGCGATCTGCCGGGAGGTGCTTACGAACCTGATCGAGGGCTGCAGAATTCTGGATATTGAAAAAGAAAACATCCCCAGATGGGAGAAGCAGCTGGAGGAGCTTCCAGTCTACCTGACAGACGAGGAAGGCGGTCTGAAGGAATGGGCGTGGGAGGACATTGAGGAAAATTACAATCACAGGCATGTTTCCCACCATTATGACCTATGGCCGGGAAGAGCAGTCACGGTGGATAAAGAGCCGGAAGCAGCAAAAGCCATTCTGATTTCCAATAGAAAACGCGGACAGCAGGATGATTCTGCACACGGAATCATTCACAGAGCCTTCTGTGCCTTACGCCTTAAGGATAAGGAAGAATTTGTACAGAATATGTCGCAGCTGATCAATCATGGCTTTGTTCGTAGAAATCTTGCGACGGCTCATTTCCCTTATCGCGGACAATTCCCGGATCTTCAGGGAGCGATGCCGGCGTTACTGATTGAGATGTGCGTTTATTCCGAACCCGGCTTTGTTGAGTTTCTTCCCGCCCTGCCGGATGAGTATGAGACAGGAGCGCTAAATGGTATTTGGCTGTATACCTTTGCAAAGCTTGAGCGTCTGGAGTGGGATGCAGGAGAGATAAGAGCAACGATCCGGTCTGATCGTGAGCAGAGCATTACCTTTATGCTCAGGGACAAATACAAAGTGACTTATGAATGCAAGCCAGGGGAGCTCCTGCAGCTTGTAATAAAAAGATAGGAAAAGCATGGATACAATTCATGCATTGTAAGAGAGGGAAGTATTGGGTAGAAGTAGACAACCGTCAACATGGAATGTTATGATGAAATCAGATTGTAGCATAGTGAAACCCATTTGCAGAATGAGGAGGTATTCTTATGGATTATCGTTTGGACGAGAGACAGGCGCAGAA
>CALZEZ010000197.1 GCA_945643825.1 uncultured Lachnospiraceae bacterium | reverse complement strand
GGGCTTTGGCATATCCCTGACACACACTGCGACCCCCAAGGAATACGGAGCAGATATTCTGGTTATCCGGTGCATCCGTCGCATATTCTGTTTGATTAATAATAAACTCATATAGATACTTTACGGTCTCATAATCGTCCATTCCACCGGGCATCCGATCAAAAATATCACTTACAGCATGCTCAATGGATTCCTTGCGAAGCTTGATTTCTTCTGGAGAATACGTCATGTTCCCCTGGAAGGAAAGCTCCTTCAGCTCATCTCCCACGGTGTACTTCGTATAGGTGTAACCATCCACATAAAAAATCTCCGGGTGATCGTTCATAACACACAAAAAAACTCTCTCTAAAACCCCTTCATCGAGTGTTGAAACAATTGTCTCCTCCTGCAGCTCCAGCAGTCCATTCAGAATCTCTTCATAGACAATCTGTTCATCCACAGCAAGTGTATCATATGCATAGCCGGTCTTTAAAATATTGCTGCGTGGCACTCCATATTGAATCTCCGGTGCTCCCTCTTCCACTAACTCCGTTTTTTCTTACTGCGGTACATGAATCCTTCCTGTTGTCTCCTTCGAGATCACTTCAATCGTCTGCTCCGGTTCTTCCTCGGATAATTCCATGCTCTTCTCCATGAGGAATATGCAGCCTAATATCAATACAACTAAGACTGATAACATTGCAATAACGGAACTTACCAGCTTCTTCACATCAATCACCCACTTATTACTTAGCCACGTCCAAACTCAGATAATACCAATCCGGGGTTGCGGTCTAAAACCATTCCAACGCTCCATGCATTTATAAACAAAAGTAATGGATTCCCCTTCAGATCCATAATTTTTTTCATGTCAGATGTTCCGGTAAGCTTGTCCAAATCAACTTCACTCTTATTTTCAATCCAGCGAATATGTTCATATGGCAGGTTTTCAAGACGAATTTCTACATTATACTCATTTTCAAGACGATACTTCAGAACATCAAATTGCAGAACACCTACAACTCCCACAATGATTTCCTCCATACCGGAATTCACTTCCTGAAAGATCTGTATAGCTCCCTCCTGCGCAATCTGATTGATTCCTTTTACGAATTGCTTTCGTTTCATGGTATCTATCTGCCGCACCCTGGCAAAATGCTCCGGTGCAAAGGTCGGAATCCCTTCATACATGAATTGATCCTTGGGAGAACAGATGGTATCCCCAATAGAAAAAATACCGGGATCAAACACTCCGATAATATCTCCCGCATAAGCTTCCGCGAGGATTTTCCTCTCATCAGCCATAATCTGCTGAGGCTGTGACAATCTCATCGTTCTTCCGCCCTGCACATGTTTGACTTCCATCTGCGCATCAAACCGTCCGGAACATATTCTCATAAAAGCAATTCGATCTCGATGTGCCTTATTCATATTGGCCTGAATCTTGAATACAAATGCAGAAAAATCTCGCTCCGCAGGTTCAATGATTCCGATATCAGCCTTACGCGGCAAAGGAGTCGTGGCCATCTGCAAAAAGTGCTTCAGAAAAATCTCCACCCCGAAGTTTGTAAGAGCAGACCCGAAAAAAACAGGCGTAAGCTTTCCCGCGCGCACCTTTTCCAGATCAAACACAGCACTTGCACCATCAAGCAGCTCAATCTCATCCAAAAGCTTCTGCTCCGCCTCATCACCGATATATTGAAGAAGTCTGTCCTCATCCTCTAACAGAATCTCTGTCGCCTCTCCCTCCTTCGTTCCCTTTTCGGTGTCCGAATAAGTAATGACGCAGGATTTCTGTCTGTCATACACTCCCTTAAATCCTTTTCCAGAACCAATCGGCCAGTTCATCGGACAGGTCGCAATCCCCAGTTCCTTCTCAATCTCGTCTAACAGATCGAATGTGTCATTGGCATCCCGATCCATTTTATTAATAAAAGTAAAAATTGGTATTCCACGCATACCGCAGACTTTAAACAGCTTACGCGTCTGTGCCTCCACTCCTTTGGATGCATCAATAACCATGACAGCTGAATCTGCCGCCATCAATGTACGATACGTATCCTCTGAGAAGTCCTGATGGCCCGGGGTATCCAGAATATTGATACAGTACCCATCATATTCAAACTGAAGAACAGATGAAGTCACTGAGATACCCCTCTCTTTCTCAATTTCCATCCAGTCGGAAACAGCATGCCTTGCGGTTGCTTTACCTTTGACACTCCCAGCAAGATTAATCTGTCCCCCGTAAAGTAAAAATTTTTCTGTTAACGTCGTCTTACCTGCATCCGGATGTGAGATGATGGCAAACGTTCTACGCCTCTCTATCTCCTTTGTATAATCAGCCATTTTTTCTCCTCCTTACGGCTATCATTATCGTATTTCATAAATTCGGCAGACATATCTGTACTGCTGCCATATGATATGCCTGCCTCTCAAAATATCTTTCGACATTGTATCATATCTTTACATAATCTGTAAATTTTATTCTAGACATTTTATGTCCGTTAATTCGTACTTATCACAATATTTTCTGCAGGAATTCCTGTTTTTCGCTGAACTATATCTTCAATCTGCGCACACTTCGCAGAAGTCAGTTCCTCTCCTGAAATAATTACGTCTGCAGTATCCCCTGTAATGCTCACTACAACATCTTCAAACCCTTTCGCCGAGAGCAGAACCTCTGCCGCTGTCTCCATGTCAGCAATCTGTGTCATCGCAACCATAGTGTCCACAGCTGCCTGTTTCTGTGTTTCGCTTAACGATTCATTATTTATGATTTCTAACAGCGCTTCCTTATTCTTGGCACGTGTCTGCTCTTTGGTCAGCTTTGCCCCGGAAAGACTCGAAACCGTTGTTGTCGATGTAAAAACCGCCTCTCCGGGAATACCATCCTGTGCTGAATCTTCTATCTGACTTGCACTTTCTGCTGTCTCAATCCCCTCCGTCAGATAATCTTCACCTGAAAATATTACATCACTGTCAAGACTTTCAATGTCACTAAGCCCTGCTGCTTCCAGATCCTCCTGTGACAAATCCAGTATTCCAATCTCTTCCGAAAGATTATCCTTCAGATCGTCTGCTGTGTAGCTTTCTACTAGCACGCCATCTGTTAGTACCTGTTCTGAGCCCGCCTGTGTTACTGCAAGATTCTCATCCGCGATCCGATCCTTTGCAAAGTGCAGATATCCCGCCACGCCAATCATCAATGCCAGTGCCGTGATCATTACTTGATTCCTTTTGCATATACCTTTCATACTTATCATCCCTTCTATCCGGTTTTCATCTTTGCTACAACTATCTTATGTGCCTCTATATCAAATAATGCCTGCAACAGACAGGTAATCTCCTTCCTTATCCTGTCATTGTCACCTCCCTGCGCCAACACAAGAATCCCCGTGACCTTCGGTTTTCTTTCTCTGATAACATAAGGTATTTGCTTCCCATCCGTTTGCGTAACCATCAGTGTGGTCTCCGAACCGGAATACTCTGTGATTTCTCTGGTTCCACCATTGCTGTCCTTTTCCTTTGTCATACTGCGTGTGACCGGTGTATCCTTCTCTACAAACAATTCTCCATCATCCTTAAGGGAAACCAATACCTTGACTCTGCCAACCCCTTCCATAGCCGGAAGAATATGCTCCAGTTTCTTTTCCCAGTATTCCCCATATGTTTCTCCCTCGGCAGAGTTAAAGGTCTCAATTGCAACCGAGTCCGCTTCATCCAAGCTCCTCTTCGTTTGCTTCTCTGATGGTAGTGCAACAACCAGAATCAGCACTCCGATAAGCAAAAGGACAACAAAGTCTTCTTTTTTTATCTTCTTAAGGCGATTCAGTTTACTCATCATGTCCCACCTCCACCACCACCTTCGGAATTCCGGCATATTCCACAGCATCTTCCGACTCTGTCACTTCTGCCTCGTTCTTCCAATACATCCCGGCATCCAGCGTCA
>CALZEZ010000196.1 GCA_945643825.1 uncultured Lachnospiraceae bacterium | reverse complement strand
TGACTGTCTCCCAGACATCATGTGCCTAAGACTTATGAGGTACACTGCAAACAGGCAGTGACGGAGGACATGCTTAAGCAGTTGACGGACGGCGTTGATATCGGAGAGAGTACGAAGACACTTCCGGCTACGGCAGAGCTTCTGACAGAGGATACATTGCTTCTGACAATTACAGAAGGAAAGTTTCATCAGGTGAAGCGGATGCTTCAGGCAGTGGGAAATGAAGTAATTTATCTGAAAAGATTGCAGATGGCTTCGTTAAGGTTAGATGAAAGGCTTAAGCCGGGACAGGCAAGATGCCTGAAAAATGACGAGATTAGTGGATTGCAGGAGTATTAACAGATGCAAGGTTTTTTACCTATTTCAAAGCAGGATATGGAGCAGTTGGGAATCAGGCAGCTGGATTTTGTCTATGTGATTGCAGATGCGTATGTGGATCATCCGTCGTTTGGTCATGCTATCATCAGCAGAGTTTTACAGGCACATGGATATTCGGTCGGAATAATATCTCAACCGGATTGGCGTGATGAGAAGAGTGTCACGATATTAGGAGAACCGAAGCTGGGATTTCTTGTGAGTGGCGGGAATATGGATTCGATGGTGAATCATTACTATGTTTCCAGGAAGAAAAGACCAACAGACGCTTACACACCTGGGGGGAAAACAGGGAAACGCCCGGATCATGCAACCGTTGTTTATGGAAATCTGATCCGTAAGACCTATAAGAAGACGCCTATTATAATAGGTGGAATTGAAGCGAGTCTTCGAAGGCTTGCGCATTACGATTACTGGTCGGATAGTCTGAAACGATCCATTCTTCTGGATTCACAGGCTGATCTGATCTCGTATGGAATGGGAGAAAAATCAATCGTGGAGATTGCAGATGCACTTGCCGCGGGCTTAAGTGTGGAGCATCTGTCCTATATACCGGGAACAGTCTATAAAACCAGAGATCTGTCAGGTGTTTTCGAGCCAATTATTCTTCCGTCCTATCAGAGTATGCTATGTGATAAAGCAGAGTATGCGAAAAGCTTTCAGATTCAGTATACCAATACAGATCCTGTGACCGGGAGATGTCTGGTGGAAGAGTATGACCATGGTATCTATGTTGTTCAGAATCCTCCGGCCAGTCCGTTATCTATGCAGGAGATGGACGACGTCTACGATCTTCCGTATATGAGAACCTATCATCCGTCATATGAAAAGGATGGGGGTGTGCCGGCGATTCACGAGGTGAAGTTTTCTCTGACGAGCAATCGTGGATGCTTTGGTGCCTGCAGCTTCTGTGCGTTGACTTTTCATCAGGGACGCACCATACAGGTCAGAAGTCATGAGTCTATCCTAAGGGAGGCAAAGGAGATGACAAAGGATCCTGATTTTAAGGGATATATTCATGATGTTGGGGGACCGACAGCGGATTTCAGACATCCGTCCTGTGACAAGCAGCTGAAATACGGGGTATGTAAGGACCGACAATGTCTATATCCGGAGCCATGTAAGAATCTGCATGTGGATCATAGTGATTATCTGAGCCTTCTTCGAGAGCTGAGAGCGCTTCCGGGAGTGAAGAAGGTGTTTGTTCGTTCTGGAATTCGATTTGATTATCTTATGGCAGACAAGGATGAGACATTTCTGCAGGAGTTAGTCAAATATCATATCAGTGGGCAATTAAGAGTAGCACCCGAGCATATCTGTGATTCAGTGCTTGCCTTGATGGGAAAACCGAAGAATACAGTCTATGAGAGATTTTTGAAGAAATATAACTCTTACAACGAACGCTTTCATTTGAAACAGTATGCAGTGCCGTATCTGATGAGCTCTCATCCGGGATCGACACTGAAGGATGCGGTTGCGCTTGCAGAGTACCTTAGAGATCTGGGATATATGCCCGAGCAGGTGCAGGATTTCTATCCGACACCATCAACGATTTCAACTGTCATGTATTATACCGGATTAGATCCAAGAACCATGAAAAAAGTATTTGTATGCAGGAATCCACATGAAAAAGCGATGCAAAGGGCACTGATCCAGTATCGGGATCCCAAGAACTATGAACTTGTTAAGGAAGCGCTTTTCAAGGCTTCACGTGAAGATCTGATCGGCTTTGGAGAAAAATGTCTTATCAAACCGTGTCAGCTTGCAAAGCAGAAGAAGATGGCAAAGGGTGCAAAGAAAGGATCAAAACGATGAAAAAAAGACAGTATGGAGTGAAAAAGGGACAGTTTGGATATATCAATTGTCAGAAAAGATTTACATGTATCCGAACCGCAAGCTATTTTGGACTTTCTCTTCTGTTATATCTGATTGGTTTATGGTCAACCGGCTCTAATGCCAATCTTCTGACTGTTGTTGCTGTCTTAGGCTGTCTTCCGGCAAGCAAGAGCCTGGTGAATGCGATCATGTTTCTAAAAGCAAAGGAATGCAGCGGGACATTACATGAGCAGATTGAAAAGGTCATTGGTGATATGGATGGTGCGTATGACATGTTTCTTACCTCATATGAGGCGAACTATCCGCTCAGTCATGTTGTTATTCGCGGTGGTAATGTGTGTGGAATCACGGAAAGCGCGCAATGTGATCCGGAAAAGGCACAAAAGCATCTGGAAACCTGGTTTCGGCAGAATTCCTTTACGAGGCTCAACTATAAGATTTTTACAGAGGAAAAGAAATACATAGAACGCCTCATCCAGCTGCAGAGATTAGAGAAAAATGATGAGGAAGCTACGCAGCTTGCATTAATCCGGGATTTGTCCTTATAAAGGAGTGACGTTGTGCGAGAATATGAAATAGGAAAGAACGAAGCAGGACAACGCTTGGATAAGTATCTGCATAAGCTGATGCCACAGGCAGGAAATTCATTTCTATACAAGATGCTTCGAAAAAAAAATATCATTTTAAATGGTAAGAAGGCAGAGGGAAGGGAACTTCTTGTCCTTGGGGATCATGTGAAGCTGTTTCTTTCGGAGGAAACCTTTGGAAAGTTTCAAGGGGTGGATGAGAAGCACCCGAGGATTCACGAATTCCATGGCAAGGAACCGGAAATCATCTGGGAGTCACCGGATTATCTGATCTGCGCTAAGCCTGCAGGGCTTCTCACACAGAAGGCTACAGAGGAGGATGAATCGTTAAACGAATGGTTTATCGCTTATTTATTGCGGTCAGGGCAGATTTCGGAAGAGGAGCTTCGAACCTTCCATCCTAGTGTATGTAACAGACTGGATCGCAATACGAGTGGAATAGTATTATGTGGAAAAACCCTATCCGGTAGTCAGAAGCTTACGGAGATTATCCGGGACGGACGAGTAGGAAAATATTACCGGACCTTTGTTAAGGGTAAACTCACAAATGGCTCGACGATAGAAGGATATCTGTACAAGGAGGAGCGAACAAATCGTGTGATTGTTTATTCCTCCAGGGATGAGATTTTCCAAGGAAGAGAGGTCTCTTACATTAGGACTTCTTATCAACCGCTTGCGTATGGGAATGGTATCACTTATATGGAGATTGCGTTACATACAGGAAAGACACATCAGATTCGTGCACATTTGGCATCAATTGGTCATCCCATCATTGGGGACAGCAAATATGGGGATCCGGGTGAGAATCGGTTCTGGAAGCAGAAATATAATATATCCTGTCAACTGTTACATGCATACCGGGTGGAGTTTGGGATGGAGGAAAAAGCTCCGCAAATCAGTGGGAAAAGCTTTGTGGCAAGAGAGCCCGCCATATTTGACAGGATGAAGAATGAAATGAAGCAACCAATGCAGAGGGTGTAAGAACAACTATGGCAACATGGAATTCAAGAGGGCTTCGCGGATCCGCTCTGGAAGAACTGGTAAACCGCACCAATGAAGCGTACGCAGCAAATTCGCTTGCACTGATCCAGAAGGTTCCGACCCCGATCACTCCGATCAATATTGAAAAAAATACC
>CALZEZ010000195.1 GCA_945643825.1 uncultured Lachnospiraceae bacterium | reverse complement strand
AGGCAACAGGCCAGCAGTCATTGAACTGCCAGTACACAGCTCCCATGCAGCGGCTGTCGTTCCGGTTTCTTCGGAAGTGTTCTACCCCATAACGGATCGCATCCGCCTGTAAGAGCTGGGACGCATACACAACACTCTCAAAGTCAGAAGGATACCGGTAGGTCTGCTGCATATAGCTCATAATCTTCCCATTTGCGGAACCATTTCTCTGATGCTTCTCCATAATGTAGGAAAAGATATTCATATCCCTCTCATCATCCGTGAAGGTTTCAACGGTTTTTTTCGACGGGAAGGACTGGAAGCCAAACTCTGACAGATACCGGAAGTAGAACTTCCGATATTCAGAGAATGGTTTATTGCCATGCCATACATCCCAGTAGTGGACGTCGCCGCGGTTCTCATCTCTCGGATTATCAAAGGAGCCTCCCGATGAGGGACTTGCCGGCCAGTAAAATATCTGCGGTGCATACTGCTTCATAATCTGAGGCAGTATGCGCTCGTACATGATAAGATAATCGCGCACTTCGCTGTCCTTGCTGACCCAGGTTCCTTCTTTTACGAACTGTTCCATCTCATTGTTTCCACACATCAGCCCCAGAGATGCATGATGGCGGATTCGTCTGAGATTGTCGATAAACTCTGCCGTGATATTTTCTTCAAATTCCGGTGTCAGATCATATACGGCGCAGGCAAACATGAAGTCCTGCCACACGACAAGGCCCATCTCGTCGCACAGGTCAAAGAACCAGTCGTCCGGATAATAGCCGCCACCCCATACGCGGATGGAGTTAAAGTTTGCAAACACGGCTTTTTCCAAAAGCGTTTTTGTGGTCTGTCTGGTGACCCGCCCAAGCAGGTGGTCTTCGGGAATGTAGTCAGCGCCCATGGCAAAGATGTTGACCCCGTTTACGCAGGTCGCAAAGCGCTCGCCCCACTGATCCTTTGTGCGATCCATGGTTATCGTGCGCAGTCCGATTCTTCTCGTCCAGTTATCCACGATGGTGCCATCGGTCTTTTGCAGGTCAACCGAGATGGTGTAAAGGTTCTGCTCGCCGTAGCCACGAGGCCACCAGAGCATGGGTTCTTCTATGAGGATGTCTGTTTTGCAGCCCTCCGGATAAATTGTTTCTCTGCCCTGTGGGTCGGTGATCGTCACCAGAGCACGAAGCTCCTCGGAAAGATCCAGCTGCTTCGATGCAGTGTCTATCTCGGGTTTGAGCCGCAGGCGCACTCCGTTTTCTTCGTGATACTGTAAAACCTCCACACCGGTCAGGCGTGCCGTATCCACTCCGAGCAGGCTGACCGGCCGGAAGATTCCGGCATCCGGCAGGTGTGCACCCCAGTCCCAACCGAACATGCAGTGTGCTTTTCTGATATGTACAAAGCCATTCATGGCGTCCTCGGTTCCGCGTGTCGGGGCTTTTTCATAGGCCTGTGCAATATACTTCGTCGGCGAGTAGAAGTAGACGCGCAGCTCGTTTTCTTTTTCCTTTAAAAGCTTTTTTACCGGGTATTCCCAGGTGCGGTGCATGTTCTCCACATGACCTAACGGCACATCATTGAGTGTGATGTCCGCTATGGTGTCGAGGCCGTCAAAGCGGAGAATGACCTCGTCGGACGAAAGCAGCGCAGGCTCGCATGCGAAGCTTGTGCGGTATTCATAGTCGTAGTCCATCCGCTTCAGGGCGTCATCCTCGTTGTCCTTCCAAAAGGGGTCTTCCATTTTGCCTGCATTTAACAGGTCTGTGTACACCGTGCCCGGAACCGTCGCCGCTATCCATTCGGGCTCATCGCTCCGGTGCATTTCCCAGTTGTCGTGTAGTAATACTTTCTGCATCTGTGTTTTCCTCTGTCGTTATGAATTGTTACATCTATTTTATCCACAGGGCAGGGTGGTGCATAGGAAGGGTTGGACGGAAAATTGTATAAATCTGTCGTGTCAGACACCGGCTGCGGGGTTCTGATAGTATTTCGCCTGGGCGTTCCAGAGCTCGAAGTATTTGCCTGTCGTTTGGCTTGCCAGCTGCGCATGCGTTCCCTTCTGCACGATCCTGCCGCCTTCAAAAACTGTGATCTCGTCACAGAACTGACAGGAGGACAGGCGGTGGCTGATGTAAATAGCTGTTTTATTGTCTACCATATTGCTGAAATCTGCGTAGACCTGCGCTTCTGCGATCGGGTCGAGCGCTGCTGTCGGTTCGTCTAACACAATAACCGGCGTTTCTTTATAGAGTGCTCTTGCAAGAGCGATTTTCTGCGCCTCACCGCCGGAAATCTCGACTCCGTTCCGGGAGAGATCCTTGTACAGATAGGTTTCAAGTCCGTCCGGCATGGATTTAAATCTGTCGTAGAAGGAAACCTTCTTCATGCATTCCTCGATTTTGTCGGAGTCGTAGGTTCGACTTGCCGCTATGTTTTGTCCAAGGCTGAAGGAAAAGAGCTTAAAATCCTGGAAAACAAAGGCGAACAGCTGCATATATTCCTCGTAATCGTATTTCCGGATGTCGATTCCATTTAGCAGAATCTCTCCCTCGGTAGGGTCGTACAGGCGGCACAACAGCTTGATGAAGGTCGTTTTTCCGGCTCCGTTTGTTCCCACAAGGGCCTGCTTCTTTCCGATACTAAGCTTCGTATTGATGTCTCGAAGCACATAGGTATCGCTGTTTGGGTACTTGAAGGAGACGTTGCGAAACTCGATCTCGTACTCGTTCTCGCCGTCGTTGCAGAAAAAGCTCTTCTCCACAGGAAGGGTTCCCTGATACTTTTTGTTCGGAAGATCCAGATATTCAAATAGCTTCTCCAAGTGTCCGGTGTATACCTTATTCTCCGAAAACACCAGGGTCAGCATTCCGATGTTCTGCACTAACTGCGAAAAAGCACCTACATACTGAACAATGCTCCCGACACCGAAGGCTCCCATGGAGGCTTTGGCAACCACAAACAGGTAGCACAGCGCATTTCCGATTCCTCTTGCCAGATACATGAGTCCTTTATACGAGCTCATGCGGGACAGGTAGGCATCATCCCTCTTATTGTGCTCCTCGAGCTTTCGCATTTCCCGATCCGCCGTTTTGGCCTGACCATAGATTCTGACATCCTTTGCTCTCCTTGTGTTGTCGTAGAGCTCATGTCCGTAGAACATAAAGGTGCGGTTAAACCATACTGTGCCCTCGGTCCACTTCTCAAACACTTTATTTTCTTTTTTTGTGAGTGCGCCGTAGAGCATGCCAAATACGATCATCACCGCCAGAAGGGCAGGCGCCCACAAACAGGAGTCCATCACGACATTTCCGGATCTTGTCAGAAAAAGGGAGGCGGTGAGGGATACGGATGCGAGGATTCCGATCGTCACTCTGACAATATCTCCCGTGCTCCAGAACAGCTGCGCCAGACCGTTTCCAAACATGAAAAGATTCTCCTTCGCCTTTTGCTGCTGCTTCTGAATGTCCAGATTTTCAAGGTCGACATAATCCATGCTCATCTGCTTGTCGGAGAAGATTTTGCGAAAGTACTCCCACATGCAGGACTCTTTTTCTTCTACCATTCTATCCATCACATTTTTTATCATGGAGAACACAAGGTGGATGCCGATCGTCAGAAGCACATAGCAAAGGAGCAGTTTTTTGTTTCTGTCACCAGCCAGTTCATTGATGATCCTTGCGGAAAACCAGATGGTCACAAAGGGGGAGAGGGCTTCTACCGTGGCGGAAATCACTTTTGCACGGATCAGTCCGGGGTTGTAGGCAGCCAAAGTGGCATAGCCGCGTCTGGTTATTTCAATTCGTTTCTTAAGCGTCATGGGCTGCCTCCTCTCCGCTTTGGTTTTCCCGGTAGTATTTTGCCTGTGTCTCAAACAGCTCGTAGTATTTTCCCTTTTGCAGGAGCAGCTGCTCATGGGTTCCCTCCTCGAGAATCTGTCCGTTCTCGATCAGGAGGATGCGAT
>CALZEZ010000194.1 GCA_945643825.1 uncultured Lachnospiraceae bacterium | reverse complement strand
CCAGATACCGAATCCGGCTCTCGTTCTGGTTCTTAAATTTCTTCGCCGCATAGTATTCAAAATTTTCACTCAGATCACCCTGCGCCCTGGCTTCCTTAACATCCTCCAGTGCATTCTTGCGCACAACAAGCTTACGATATTCGATTTCCTCTTCCATCTTCTTAATATCACTTGCAGTAAGTTCATTATGCATCTTGTCTCCACCTTTCTAAATCCATGTGTGCATATGCTACTTATTTTACAAATTCCTGTCCGCGAGGTCAAGCGTCTTTATTGGTATCGATGCAGGCAATTTCCCTTTTGCACCCACAGAGACAATGCTTTGCCCCAGCTGCAAGCTTCTAAGCTCCACCGATTCTATCAAAGCACTCTCTCCATCCACAGCCGCAGACACATCAAAGCTTGCAAGCTCCCGCGTGAGACCCTCTCCGGTTGTCTTAAGGAAGGCTTCCTTCAGAGTCCAGATTCGAAAGAAAAGGGCGGATCGCTCCTCCCGTTCAGCTTCCTCAAGTAGCTTCCATTCTCTCTCTGTAAAGAAACGTCTTGCAACTGCTAATCTCGGTTCTCTAATCTGCTCAACATCAATTCCCACGGAAGACTCGCCGTAAATTGCTGCAATGTATGACCCCGCATGTGAAAGATTCAGATAAAGCTCTTCTCCGGACTTTTCATCATAATAGGCAGGTTTTCCATGCTCGCTCACTTCGGTTCTGATTGTACGCGCATCAAATCCCAGTTCACCAAACGCATGGCATTCCATGATTCCTGCTCCCAGTGACTGTGCTTTCCCACGTTCTGATTTAATCTTCTCTATCTTCTGTATTCGATCTATTGTGAGCCTTTCTCTATAGTTGTCCCAGTACCATGCATATGTTTCCTGATTCCATAAGCATTCACATCTTACAAGCCATATTTGCAGCATAGAATCCTTCCTTCCGCTTGACGTTCCTCTTACACTGGTTTATAATTTCCCGCGTTAACAACAAATTTTACCTCTCAATAGGAGTCATGAATTATGTCAAAATGGATTTCCTTCTATGGCAATGCCATGTCTATTGCGGAGCACAGGGTAGAGGGTTATAGTAAGAACATCACACTACGATATCCCATCTATTGTCCCTTTTCCGGTTCTTCCATCCGCCTGACCTTTGATAACTTCTGCGGCACAGAGGCAATAACCATTACAGAGGCAAGCATCGCACTTGGCAAAGGTGGCACAGAACTGGATGCTTCTACTGCCAGACCTGTGACTTTTGATAAAATAACATCTGTTTCCATTTCTTCGGGCGAGAAAATCGTCAGCGATCCTATCTCTTTCTCTGTAAAAGGTGGGGAAACTCTTCTGGTAAGCTTTTATCTGGAGGGTTTTACACAGATGAGAAGTGCTGTTCTCGTTACAGGACCTCTTTCCAAGGGTGCTTATGCTGTCGGAAATCATTGTAATACCAGTATACTCCCTTTGAACGATTCCCGGAATACCAACTGGTTTTATTTTCTCAGTGATCTGGAAATCCTCACAGCAGATAGCTGCCACAGTATTGTCTGCTATGGAGATTCGATTACTGCGCAGTCATGGCCGGACGAGCTGAATCTGCTGTGCCGGGAGCAGGAAAAAAATCATACGGTCTTTATCCGCAAGGCAGCCAGTGGCACACGCATCCTGCGTGAGTACCACTGCATCACCTACGAGTCTTATGGGTTAAAGGGCAGCCACCGCTTTCCGCATGAGCTTCCGGTATGTGGTGCGGATGCCATCATCATACAGCAGGGAATCAATGATATCATTCATCCTGTGGGGATCGAGGTCAATCCCTTTCGCCCCATGTCTGACCTCCCGAGTGCGAAAGAGCTTATCGAAGGGCTACGCTATTATATCCGGGAATCAAAAAAGCTCGGCATGAAGGTTTATCTGGGCACGCTTCTTCCCATCGAGGGCTGGCGGACCTATGCCCCCTTCCGCGAAGAGCTGCGTAATGCCGTAAATGACTGGATGCGAACCACCGATGAAGTCGACGGAGTGATTGATTTTGCTAAGGCTTTAGCCGATCCGGATAATGAATCCGCTTTTCTCCCCACCTATGACAGTGGTGATCATCTGCATCCGTCCGAAGCCGGTTATCGTAAAATGGCCATGGCCGCGTATGATATTCTCGGGAAATGTATATACTAAGTCTTGACAGAATGACTTGTCGTGGCTATGATTATGAATTAACAATTACTTATGAGAGAGTAGGGGCGCGAGAGCGTGGCTAATCCAACATGCCCGGTCTAAAGACCTGGATTATCCTGAAACATCGAGACTCATAGAGTATGCCTTATGCATACCCTATGAGTTTTTTATTCTCTCTAAAACAAATAAGAAAGAGGTATTCAAACATGTCCATTCTACTATCTGTACTAATCTTTGTGATTGGCCTCACCCTGATCGTCAAAGGCGGTGATGCCTTTGTAGATGCCGCCACCTGGATTGCCGAGGTCAGCGGAATCCCCACCTTCATCATCGGAGCTACTATTGTAAGCCTTGCAACCACCCTTCCGGAACTACTTGTCAGTGCCATGGCTGCTGCCGGCGGAAGTGTCGATATGGCATGCGGAAATGCAATCGGAAGCGTTACCGCAAACACCGGCTTCATTCTGGCTCTTGCAATCCTCTTCATGCCAACCGTGATAAAGAGATCCGATTATCTCACAAAGGGTCTGATCCTGATTGCCTGTGTTACCACCTTACTTCTCTTTGGAATGAACGGACAGCTTAAAATTGCAGGCAGTGTTATCCTGATTCTCCTCTTTCTTGTCTTCATTGTGGACAATGTGAAAAGTGCAAAACACGGTATGTCAGCTGCCTCCGATAAAGAAGATCGTCCGGCACGCGACAAAAAAACAGCAACCATAAACGTCATCAAATTCGTTCTGGGCGCTGTTGGTATCGTGATTGGTGCTCGTCTGATGGTAGATTCTGCAACTGATATTGCAACTGCTCTGAATGTGCCTGAGGCAGTCATCGCTGTTACCATTGTAGCAATCGGTACATCTTTACCTGAGCTTGTAACTACCATTACCGCTATCATCAAAAAGCAGGCAAGCCTCTCGGCGGGAAATGTACTTGGTGCGAATATCATCGACACCACTCTGATTCTGCCTGTTTGCAGTCTGATCAGTGGAAAAGGGCTTCCTCTTTCCGCGCAGTGTATTACCCTTGACATTCCGTTCTGCCTCATTGTCATCATAATCTGCGTGGTGCCAATGCTTATAAAGCAAAAATTCATGCGTTGGCAGGGTGTTGCGGCTCTGGCAGCCTATGTAACCTATCTGGCTATGGTTATCCTATAGGAAAATCCTGAACCAGCTTATCAAAGAATTCATAGAAACCATCTGTCGGATATGCTTGCAGATAAAATCTCTGCAGCAGCAACGTACAGATGGTTTTTTGTTCTTCCTCGGTTCTCTCCTTCTCACGGAGCTCTTTTAATAGCGCATGCCATTTCGTCAGGAATTGTTCGTAGTTTTGCAAATCCGGAACATTTAACCATTTCTCGATTTTGACCTTGCTGCGATTCTGTTTGCTGCACGCGTTCTCCAGCAGGAAATATTTTAATGCACCGGTGCTGTAATCCCGTCCAAGCGGAAACAGCCTGCACAATCCCGGACGATATTCGTGAATACTGCACCGCCCCGCTTCGTCCAAAAAGGTACAGCATTCCTGCTCTCCCTGCATGGCTAAAGAGGGAAGAATGAGTCCGTCCTCCACATGAAGCTCCACTTCATTTCCAATCAGATGGTCAAAGCTTTTGTCAAAATACGTACAAAGCTGCATCGCATCATAAGGATCAAGCAAAACTGACGTCCCCATCCCGCGACAACAATCACTGCAGCCTGCGCAGTCCATGCAGCCAAGCTTAGCCATATCTCTGCTTTGTAATAATCTGATCTCCATCAAACAATCATTCCCTC
>CALZEZ010000193.1 GCA_945643825.1 uncultured Lachnospiraceae bacterium | reverse complement strand
TCTGATTGCGGTATTGGGAACTGTTTTGGCTGCTATTGTATGCTATGTCATTGCGCGAAAAATTGCGCTCGCAATACAGAAAACCCATGCAGCCATGGAGGTTGTTGCCAGTGGTGATTTAAGACAGGATGTGGATCCGGTTGTTCTCAAGAGAAAGGATGAGCTTGGAACGATGGGCAACGCAATGCAGAGTCTGGTAAATGAGCTGCGCAGCAGCGTCAGCCAGATTCAGGAATCAGCGAAGCAGGTTCTCTCATCTGGTGAAGAAATAGGTGATACCGCAAGCCAGACCAGCCATACTGTGGACGAGATCAGTTGTGCGGTAGACGATATCTCCAAGGGGGCTGTGACGCAGGCAGAGGATATCGAGGATGCTACCGGCAGAATTGCTGAGATGGGCAGCCTGATTGAAATGATTGTAGAGGACATTGAGGAATTAGATAAAAAGGCGTTAGAAATGAAGAATGCCAGTGATGCTTCGGCAGAGATTATGAAGGAGCTGGGCGATTCTAACGATCAGACCGTAGAGGCGATACAGAAGGTAGCACAGAATGTAAAGGCAACCGATGAATCGGTTCGTATGATTTCAGAGGCGATAGAGTTGATCACCAACATTGCAAGTGAGACCAGCCTGCTGTCATTAAATGCTTCCATTGAGGCTGCTCGTGCCGGTGAGGCGGGGCGTGGCTTTGCGGTAGTTGCTTCTGAGATTCAGAAGTTAGCCGAAGAGTCGAATACCTCTGCTTCGAGAATCGGGGAGATCATTAGTAAGCTGTCTGAGGACTCCAAGAACTCCATGATCGTCATGAAAGAGGTAGACGAGAGACTGGCAGACCAGCAGAAAAAGCTGGAACAGACGAAGGATCAGTTTGAGGCTCTCGACAGCGGCATCCGGGCTACGAGAGAAGGAACAGAACGCATTAACGGACAGGCTGCGGAATGCGATAAGGCAAGAAGCCGAGTGGTCGACATTATCCAGAATCTGTCAGCAACCTCACAGGAAAATGCAGCATCTACCCAGGAAACCAACGCTTCCATGGAGGAGCTGAATGCAACCATTGCCATTCTCGCAGAGAGCGCCGATGCGCTTAAGGAGTTAGCGGTTGTAATGGATCAGAACACGCAGTTCTTCCGGCTGTAATCATATGATACGAATAATCCCACTTCCGGACGGAGGTGGGATTTTTTCTGTAAACTCCCTGATGCAAACCTGGGACAGATTTGTTATAATAGAAGCGTGTTTGCAACGCAGGCGACTGCGGAATGGAGGCTATTATGTACACTTTTGACAGTAGAATCAGATACAGTGAATGCGACAGGGAAGGAAGGCTGACGCTTGAGGCGCTGCTGAATTATTTTCAGGACGCATCCACCTTTCATTCCGAGGATCTTGGAGTCGGGACGGATTATTTGAAGAAGGAACACAGAGCGTGGGTCATTAATAACTGGCAGATTGTTTTTGTACAGACCCCGAAGCTTGGCGACCATGTGGTGATAGGAACCTTTCCGTATGAGATGCGCGGATTTCTGGGCTCCCGCAACTTCGTCATGGATTCGCCGGATGGAAAAAGATACGCCTATGCCAATACACTGTGGACCTATATGGATACGGACAGGATGCTTCCGGTGCGGGTTCCGGAATATCTGCAGCAGATATACGTGAATGAGCCGAGATTGGATATGGACTATGCACCGAGGAAACTCGCGATGCCGTCTGACCTGCTGGAGGGGGAGACGATTCTGGTCAGACCCTATCACCTGGACACAAACCAGCATGTGAATAATGGCCAGTACATCCGTATGGCGATGGGGCATCTGCCGCAGGGAAAAAGAGTCAGGGAGCTTCGGGCGGAGTTTAAAAAGGCAGCACTTCTTGGTGACACGATTGTCACTTCATTTGCTGTGAACCCGGATTGTGTCTATGTGTCCTTAAATGATACCGAGGGACAGCCATATGCGTTGGTTCAATTATATTTAGTGGAAGAGAATGAGGGGTAAAAATGCTGCGATTAGGGGAAAGACAAAGTCTGGAAATTGTAAAAATAGTAGATTTCGGAGTGTATCTGGCAGATCCTGCCGGACATGACAGAGAGGAGAAGGTTCTTTTGCCGGGCAAGCAGGTTCCGCCCGGGGTGAAGCTTAGGGATATCGTGGACGTATTTCTGTACAGAGATTCCAGTGACCGGATGATTGCGACAACCGCACAGTCGAAGCTTGTGATCGGACAGCTTGCAAGACTGAAGGTCAAGCAGGTTGGCAAGATTGGTGCGTTCTTAGACTGGGGACTGGAGAAGGATCTGCTCCTGCCGTTCAAGGAGCAGCTTGGAAGAGTGCGGGCAGGAGAGGAATGTCTGGTTAAGCTCTACGTGGATAAGAGTAAAAGACTTTGCGCCTCGATGGATATCTACCATGATCTGGCCTGCGACAGCCCCTATCAGAAGGATGATAAGGTGACCGGCTTTATCTACGAGGTAAATCCCGAGCTTGGAGCTTTTGTAGCAGTAGATGACTGCTATAGTGCGATGATTCCAAAGAAAGAGATGTATGGAAAGCTTGTGACCGGGCAGGAGATTACGGCTCGTGTTACCGAGGTGAAGCCGGATGGAAAACTCTCACTTAGTGTCCGGGAAAAGGCATATCTCCAGATGGAGACAGATGCGGAAAAGCTTCTTGCGATGATCGAAGAATATGACGGAGTTTTGCCGTTTAACGATAAAGCGTCTCCGGAGCTGATTCGCAGGGAGACGCAGATGAGCAAAAATGAATTTAAGCGTGCGGTTGGAAACCTGTTAAAGGCAGGCAAAATAGAAATTGCCGAGAATACAATCCATGCAAGGTAACCATCCTTTCTTTCCTTTATCCTGGTTCTTTTCGGTCGGAAAATCAACTTGGTAATATTTTATGTGCTTTTTTCACAAAAAAATCACTTTTTTAGGTAGATTTTTTTGTTACTAAAGTTTAAAATAGAATACGGGTGTACAAAAACAAAGGAGTGGGGGACTATGATTTCAAACCAGATAATGCAAAATACAATCGATGGACTCAAGGCAATTGCGAAGGTAGAGCTTTGTGTGACGGATATCGATGGAAAAGAAGTGGCAGCTACCACAGATCTTTCATCGCTTTCGCGTTCCGCGATGGAATTTGCGAATTCTCCGGCAGATTCGCAGGAGATCCAGGGTTATCAGTATTTCAAAATATATGATGAGCAGCAGCTCGAATACATTTTGATTGCTGGGGGAAGTGCTGCGGCAGGGGCTCTGGAGGATGTATACATGATCGGCAAGATGGTTGCGTTCCAGATCCAGAATCTCCTTGTTGCCTACAAGGAGCGCTTTGATAAGGATAACTTTATCAAGAACCTGCTGCTTGACAATCTGCTTCTGGTGGATATCTACAGCCGCGCAAAGAAGCTTCACATCCAGACGGATGTAAAGCGTGTTGCCATGATCATCGAGTCGGACAATGGCAAGGATAACAATGCGTTAGAGATCATCCGCACGAATTTCAGCGTGGGAAGCAAGGACTGCATCACGGCGGTGGATGAGAATAACGTGATCGTGGTAAAGGATTTGTCCGATGGTGACAGCGGTAAGGATATTGACAAGGCTGCCAGAGCACTTTGCAGCTTCTTACAGAAGGAGGGCTTTAAGAAGGTACGTGTTGCCTACGGCACCACGGTCGGTGAGATCAAGGAGGTCAGCCGGTCCTACAAGGAGGCAAAGATGGCTCTTGATGTCGGCAAGATTTTCTTTGACGAGCGGGATGTGATTGCTTACAGTGAGCTCGGTATCGGGCGCCTGATCTATCAGCTTCCGATTCCGCTTTGCAAGATGTTTATCCGTGAGATTTTTGGCGGAAAGAGTCCGGACGACTTTGATGAAGAGACACTCACAACGATCAACAAATTCTTTGAGAACAGCCTCAATGTCTCGGAGACCTCCAGACAGCTGTTTATTCATCGAAACACTCTGGTATACCGTCTG
>CALZEZ010000192.1 GCA_945643825.1 uncultured Lachnospiraceae bacterium | reverse complement strand
GTCATAGCCCTTCAGGTCCAGAAGCAAATCTGCCACAGCACATACTAAGCCTCCCACAATTCCTATCGTCGCTAATACCTGAATCATTCTTATCACCTTACCTTTCAAAAATCTGATCCATTAATAATGCAAGCATGGTATCCATGGTTCTCTCAAATCCGGATTCATGCAGAAGCTCCCTTTGCTCATAGGATAAAACAATGATTTTGATCGTATTTGCAATCACGGCATAGTCAAGCTGCTCCTTCACCCCTTCCATCCGGGATGTGAAAAAGTCAATAACCTCCTTTTCCTTACCCAGATTGAGAAATGGTTCTCCCCTTTTTTCATACATCCTCTTAAGAGCCGCTTCATCCTCAAAAGAAAAGCCCTGATAGACATTGTCTGCATTTTTCACCAGCCTGCGGATGATTTCCTTACTCTCCTCTACCGAGTATTTGTCTGCGCCCTGCAAGCCGTCCTGCAGCGACTTCAAAAGCTCCTTTCTGTAGTCCGCCAGCATATCCGCAACAAACTCCTCCTTGGAAGGATAAAAGCTGTAGAACGTGCTTTTTCCGATTCCGACCGCATCTGCAAGCTTGCCAATCGACATATGGATCAATCCCTGTTCTTTTAACATGGGCATTCCTATTTCTTTCATTTTCTGTCTGATCTGTGTTTTTTCCTCTTCGGTGAAGGTTCTTGTTCTCATTTCTTTTTCCTTTACGACCATTTTTAGATTTTGTTCGTAATTATGTTATAGACCATTCCAGGCTGGCTGTCAATGCCTTTTTTAAAGCAGTTGACTTCTTTCTAAAAGTCAACTGCTTCCAGAGTGTAGACAAGGTTGTCTCTGCAACTGTTTTCGCCTAATATCAAATAGAATCCTGAATCACAAAACTAAAGGTTTGGAACTGGGAGAGCAATGAATCGTTTTATAGACCCAAAAATAATCGAATCACTTTGTTTTTGGAACTATACGAAAAAAATATTCCTGAGAGTTCCAAAAAAACTGCGAATTGCTATTTTTTGGGTCTATGAGGGGGAAAAATGTTCTGTCAGTTCCAAAAAACTGCGAATTGCCATTTTTTTGGGACTATGAGAAAAAACAGCGTTCTGTCAGTTCCAAAAAGTCTGTAAATTGCTATTTTTTGGAACTATGCGAGAAATACTCGTCCGGAAAGTTCCAAAGCAAGCAGCTTCATATGCATTATCCCACACTTTACTCTTTTAATAATTCCATTGCCTTCACTAATAATACGATTTTGCAGCAGAAAGTGTTGAGATTTTTGAGAGATTTTTGAGAGATTTTTAGAAAATATTCTTTGATAGATTTTTAGCCCTTTTTGGGTACACTTTGACAAACTTGAAAGCATTGCTGTTGCAATACAAATATACGATGAGGGAAGATTACGTGAAGGAAAAAGTCGGTTACTTAATTGTGATCCTGTTTATGGTTCTGTTTCTTGCTGGATGCGGAGCACAATCAGGAGATAGTTCAGGTGAGGTTTCTGAAATACCAGAGGGGAAGCAGACCGTGGAAGACAACACGGTGAGATTATCCTGCATTCAAATGACTGTTGCATCCCCAAATGACGCCCATATTTATTCTGCAAAGTACCCCCATCACTTTTATTATGTGGATAAAGACGAACACAGGTGTCAGTTAATTGATATGCGCAACAAGCCGTCAAAGACAATCTCGCGTGACGATTTTGATGTTTTTGCCGAATTTATCAGGGACATTGACAAAATGCAGGAGAATGCATCCTCCGCAAAGGGAGATGTCTTTGCTTATTCCATATATGTTTCCTATTATGATTCCTATAACAATCTGCAATCGATGTATTGTTCCGGATATGATTCCTTTCCGGAAGAGTTGAATACCGTGATTGACAAATTCAATGAGCTGTGTGGAGAAACCATACTGCTCTATCCAAATGAAACAATCGTTTCTGATGTGGACTTTTTATATCAGGAGTTTGGCTATTCGGAAGCTGATTTCCCGAGGCAGGACATAGAGGCTATGTTAGAGGATCCACATGTAAGCGCGGCAAAGCTGATTAGCTCTACAAACACTCTAGCCAGCTACATGGACGGATATTATACTTCTTTAGAGCTGGACAAGATAAAAGATAAGCTTCCGGATGGAACTGAGACTGGTCAAAATGTTTCTATGCAGGAGCTGGAGCAGTTTGCAAAAGAATTCGCTGCTTCTCTGGGTACAGAGTGGCAGATATCGGAATCTTCAAAATCAACCTTGCTCTTTGAAGTGACAAGAGAAGGGGAATTCCCAATGCTCGTGGGAAGAGTGATTGACATTCCCTCCTTTAACCCTGACCTGCAAAACGCCTCCATCTTCATTATGGATGGTCCGGAAGGCGAGGGCTACAATTCATCCTATGTAATAGATTCCTCGGGAAATTATTTTCTGGCAGAATACATGAGGCAGGAAGATTTTGTTTCCATAGTAGAACTTTTTACAGAAAAATAAACTCAGATAAAGCTTTGCTTCAGGCAGTGCTTTATCTGAGTTATGTGTAGTCGTATGTATCGTCTATTCCGTAAATCCTATGTGGATGCCTCCACTCGTATTCTTAACCTGGAGAACCCGGCTTCCTCCTGTCGAGTTTGCAAGATTACAGGAGCCCGATCCCTTTTTTACATTGATGCTAAAGTCACTCTCAGCACCTGCAATAGAGCCCTTGATAGATCCACTAGCGCTGGACAATGAGATATCTCCGGATGCACGAAGTGTCGTAAGTCTGACACCACCGGAGGAGTTCTTTGCCTTGACATTGCCATCCGCAGTCACTTCGTCAAGTGTAATGGATCCCGATGTATTCTGCACGTCACAATTCTGACAATACACTTCGTCCAATTTTATGGATCCGGAGCTGTTCTCCACATGACAATTCTTACTGGTCACTTCCTCCAGTTTAATGCTGCCCGAGGAGCCGTCCACCTGTATATCTCCATCTACGCTGACATTTGTCAGCTGAATTCGACCTGAGGTATTCTTTACGGATAACCCAGTTCCGGACAGGTCTGAAATATCTACGATGCCGCTGGAATTATGAATATCCAGCATTCCGGCATAATCTCTCGGAACCGTCACACAAATCTCATATCTGTTAAAGTCAATCATCCAGAAAAGCATCTGAAGCTCCTTCTCTCTCTCGACCCTCAAAACGCCATTCTCTTCGGTAATCGTAAACTTTCTCCTGTTGCTCTCGACGTATTCCACCTTTGGAGTGCTCACATCCCCTCCCAAAACCTTGATAGCTCCGGAATACTCTTTGACGTAAATCGCGTCAATACTTGATGCACACTCATATACACGTTCCTGACCGGATCCAACATTCTTTGAATTCATTTTTGTAAAATCTCCTTTCATCATCAGCCATGATACCCCAATTAATAACACACCTGCGAGACAACATGCCCCTGCAATTCCATATCTTTTCTTCATTACTATCTCCATTTCCGAGCGGCCTAGCCGCAAATTATTTTTTTGACACTTCTTACAAAGGACTTGGCCATTCCAATCACACTCTTTGCCAATGTCAGCAGCGGCTTCCACAGAAGAAATGTAATCCCTGCAAGCAGTAACGAAGCCCCAAGCAGAAAGACAGCGGACACAATCGGTATGTATCCTGCAACAATGGTTAAGGAACCAAGGAAGCCGGCGACTGCGGCTGCCGCAAGTGAAAGCTCCACCGCAAACAACGTCAAAACAAAGGTCCACAGTACTAAATAAGCACTAAGAAGAACAGCTGCAACGGCCGTCAGGAGCGGAAACCATACCGGGAATCCGATCACCACCAGTGCTATCCAGACTCCCCCATGTCCTTTATTCTTTGCAGATTCGTGACTTTCCTTTATTCTGGTCTTAACAACTGCAGGCATCCATGCGGTCACTGATTGCCTCATCGTGAACTACCCACCACTTATAGAAGTGGGGGCTTCGGGGATGCTTTCGCATCCGTCTAAGAAGTTTGATATTTATGTTTCCACCTATTTCT
>CALZEZ010000191.1 GCA_945643825.1 uncultured Lachnospiraceae bacterium | reverse complement strand
GCAATCCGAATTCCCTTACCCTGGGCTTCTATGACGAAGACCGGCTTGTCGCACTTTCTATGGGACAGGTCACGCATTGGTACAGTGCGACGCAGTACTATGTCAATGAGCTTTGTGTGAAGACGGAGTGTCAGGGAAGAGGGATTGGCAGTCAGTTTATTGCGGCGATAGAAGCTTATCTGAAACAAAATGACATTAAGGCGATATTTCTCCTGACAGAAAGGGATGTGCCGGCATTTCAGTTTTACAAGAAGCAGGGATTCAATCAGTTGGAAGGAAATGTAGCTTTTGCGAAACAGTTATGAACAAAAAGATGACAGTAAATGAAGTAAGTAAATTAACAGGTGTGAGTATTCGTGCGCTGCAGTATTATGATAACATTGGGCTTTTGAAGCCCAGTGAATATACGCAGTCCGGTTATCGGCTGTACGACGATACAGTTTTGGAGCGTCTGCAGCAGATTCTGTTGTTTAAAGAACTGGAATTCTCTCTAAAGGAGATCAAAGAAATCATGAGTGCACCGGACTTTGACAGACAGAGGGCGTTAGAACAGCAGATAGAGCTGCTGACTCTGAAAAAGGAGCACATTGAGAAGCTGATTGATTTTGCGAGAGGGATTAAGACAATGGGAGTGGAGAAAATGGATTTCTCCGTATTTGATACCGGAAAAATAAAGGAATACACCAAACGTGCAAGGGAGCAATGGGGAGAGACACCGGAATATCGAGAATTTGAGGAGAAGTCAAAGAATCAGACCGACGTGCAGCAGAAGGATGTGATGACCAATTTCATGCTGATTTTCGCGGAGTTTGGGAAAATCAAAGATCAGGATCCGGCAAGTGAAACGGCCTGTTTGCAGGTAAAGAAGCTTAAAGATTATATTTCAGAGCATTTTTACCATTGTTCGAATGAGATTCTGTCCGGGCTTGGAAAGATGTATGCCGACGGTGGAGAGTTCACCGAGAATATTGACAGCTTCGGTGGGCAGGGAACTGCAGTGTTTACGTCAAAAGCAATTGAGATTTATTGCAAGAGAGCAGATGAGGAGTAGCACAAATGAGTATTTATTTTGCCAGACACGGCGAAACCGATTGGAATATCGCCAAAAGAGTGCAGGGAACAACGGACATTCCGCTAAATGAAACCGGAATGGGGCAAGCGAAGCTGCTTTACGAGAATCTACGGAAGGATAATGTAAAGATTTGCCGAGTGTACAGCAGCTATCAGGAAAGGGCGCTAACAACAGCGCAGATCGTTGGTTCCGGATTCAATGCCCCGGTGAAAGTAATTCATGGTCTTGAGGAAATGAACCTTGGAATTTTTGAGGGACATACCTGGGAGGAAATCTCGGAGGTGTACCCGGACGAGCATGCACGATGGGAGACCAACAAGCGGTATAATAGGGCACCCGAGGGCGAATCCTATCAGGAATTATTGGAGAGATTGTTTGCAGCGTTAGATCAGATCATCGAAGAGGCAAAGGACGATCTTGACTTAGGCAGGGATATTCTGATTGTGACACATGGGGCTGTGATCATGTCTTTGTTGACCTTAAAGAAAGACCTCTGCTTCAATGATTCCTATAAATACATAAGCATTGAGAATGCCAAGGCACTCAGATTCGAGATGAGCGACTTGCGGGAAATAGAGAGGAGAGTGGACAGATGAAAATAGCATGGTTTTGCATCCCAGCACACGGACACACAAATCCCACCCTGGGACTGGTAAAGGAAATGACAGAGGCCGGGCATGAGGTTATTTATTTCTCATTTGAACAGTTTCGGGAAAAAATAGAGAATGCCGGAGCACAGTTTATCTCATGCGATGACTGTGAGATTGAAATGGAAGATAGGGAAAATTCGGACAGGGTTGGCAAGGATATCGCCTTTTCCACGGAGCTTTTGGTGAAATCCACACTGGCATTAGACGACATGGTAGCAGAGAAAGTAAGACAGATCAAGCCGGATTTGATTGTATCCGACTCCGTAGCATATTGGGGCAAATTGACGGCGATGAAATATAACATTCCTTACGTTTCATCGACCACAACATTTGCATTTAACAATTATTCTTCTAAATATATGCAGCATGGTATCGGTGAACTTTTTAAGATGCTATTTGATATGCCGAAGGTCAACCGACAGATAAAGAAGCTGCGTGACAAGGGCTATCCGGTAAAGAGCATTTTTGAAATTGTAAGCAATGATAATGCGACAAATACAATCGTATATACCTCAAAGGAATTCCAGCCCTGTGCAGACACTTTTTCGGATAAGTATTGCTTTGTGGGTCCCTCGATCAGACCGATTAGCTGTGAGATGAAGAAGACTGCAGAAAAGACAATTTACATATCCATGGGAACGGTAGTCAAGAATAAAGAAATCTACAGGAATTGTATCGAGACACTCGGCAATACAGACTATCAGGTGATCCTATCCTTGGGTGAAAATGCTGAGGATTATGGAGAAGTACCGGAAAATATTGAGGTGTATCCATCCGTTGATCAGATGGCAGTCCTTGCCATCACCGATGTGTTTTTGACACACTGTGGGATGAACTCTACATCGGAAGCACTCTATTATGAAGTTCCGCTAGTCATGTTTCCACAGACACCTGAGCAGGGGGCAGTGGCAAAAAGAGTAGAAGAATTGGGTGCCGGAAAAATGCTTGCTTCGGCTGATGCGGATACGATACGAAATACGATTGAGACTGTTCTTTCCGACGCAAAATACAAAGCTGCAGCAAAGGATATTTCTGCCGGATTTAAACGCTGCGGCGGCGTGAGAGCGGCTAAGGAATTTTTGGAGGGAATCCAACATGAAAGCTGAATACGTAAAGTGTGACAGCAGCAATCCTGTTTTTATTGAAAACTGCAGACTGTTAGATGAAGACTTGGATCGTAGAGTAGGCAAAGAGATTCAACGGGATAAATATAACAAGTACAATCAAATCGACAAAATAAGGGAATGTATTGTGGTCTACGCGGATGGGAAGCCGGTCGGTGGTGGTGCAATTCGCGCCTATGATGCAAAGAGGACAGAGCTGAAGCGAGTCTTTGTAAGACCTGAGTATCAGGGAAGAGGAATTGGAACGCAGCTTGTGAAGAGACTGCTTTCCTGGGCAGCAGACCTTGACTATGAGAGTGTAATTTTAGAAACCGGTGAGCTGCTAAAGGAATCCTGCCATGTATATAAGAAGCTGGGATTTAAGATTATTCCCAATTATGGTCCTTATGTAAATATGCCGGAATCCCTCTGCATGGAGCGAAAGCTTTGCAAACTTAGAGCCTTCGAGGACAAGGATATTGATTTGTTCAGGGAATGGCTGTATCGCGAGCATGTTGCAAAATGGTATATTCATCCGGATAGCTGGTTGGATGAAATCTCGAAACGCCATACAGAGTATAGCTTTGTAAAGCACTTCATCGTAGAGAAGGGTGGCAAACCTGTTGGATTTTGCCAATTCTACGATTATGCACTAGGTGGTGAAACCTGGCATGGCGACAGGGAGATTGCTAGTGCCTACAGCATCGATTATATGATCGGTGAAGTCGATTGCTTGCGACAAGGGCTTGGGACAAGCATTGTGCGAGAACTTTTGGAGAAGATTCGTAGCACGACGGATGCAAAGATCGTAATTGTGCAACCGGAACCGGAAAACACAGCGTCAAGAAATACGTTGCTATCAGCCGGTCTTTGCTATGACGAACAAAATGACGTATTTTTCATAGAGTTCTAAGGGCAAAAAATGTACGGAAAGGGCAAAGTAGAACAGAAAATGGGCGAATTATCAAAGCTTCCCAATATAGGGAAAGCAGTAGAAGAACAGCTGGAACAGGTAGGCATAAGTACCGCGGAGGAATTAAAGGCAGTAGGTGCAAAAGATGCCTGGCTAAGGATTCAACAAATTGATGAGTCGGCTTGCATTCATCGACTTATGGCACTGGAAGGTGCGATTCAGGGAGTGAAGAAAACTTTGTTACCGGATGAAACCAAAAAGGATTTGAAAGAGTTCTATCAAAAGA
>CALZEZ010000190.1 GCA_945643825.1 uncultured Lachnospiraceae bacterium | reverse complement strand
TCTCTTGGTTCAGCAGAAGAAATAGCACAGCAGATTATGTGTGAGCTTCCACTGACAACAATTGTAAAATACAAGGCAAAAGAGAAAACTGAGGGTAAAAAATTCCCTGTATGGGCAATAATATTAATTATTGTTGGAAGTCCTTTGTGGTTCCCTCTTGCCATAGGTTTTGGGGCTACAGTCTTTGGAATTTATGTTGCAATCTGGTCAGTGGTTTTTGTTTTTTGGGTAGTTTCAGTTTCATTCGGAGTAAGTACATTTGCATGCATAATAGCATTTGCCGCCATGATATTTAAAGGTTCTCTTTTATCCGCAGTTATATATTTTGGAGCAGCATTGCTCTTATGTGGAGCTACTATTTTGGGACTTATAGCAAGCTTTTATGTAAGCAAAGGCTTAATACTTGCAACAGTAGCTTTGGTAAAGTGCATTAAAAGAATGATAGTTGGAAAGTAGGGATTGATATGAAAAACATAGTAAAGGCATGTATAGTTGGAGGAGTGTTAGTTATAGCTGGTGCAATTATTACAACAGCAGGTATAACATCTTCATTAAAAAATAAAGGCAGCAAAGAAGAAATTAGTAAAAACAGCAGAAATCTTGTAGAGATGGAATATGTGGCAAGTGAAACTTCTATTGAAGAATTAAATCTTTGTCTTGTATCAGAAGACGTAGAGATAGAGCTTGGCAATAATGAGACCATTAAAATCACTTATTATGATGATCCGGAGAATTCAGATTACATTATAAAAGAAAACGGCAAAAAATTATCAATGGACAGAAAAAGTTCATCAGTAAATATCAATGTATTTACAGATATTTCAGAAATGATATCAACAGCTGATTTTGATGATTATGAGGATTGCAAAGTAGTTGTAACGATTCCGGAAAACTATGCGGGTTCATATGATATAGGTTTAGTGTCAGGAAGCATTAAGATGTCAGACGTTCCATGTGAAAAGTATTTGAATTTAGATACTACATCAGGAGATATTGACTTGAAAAATGTTAATTGTAATCAGACTTTGGTTATAGACACTAAATCAGGTACTGTGTCTTTAGCAGATATCACTGTTAATGGTAATATGGAGTTTGACTCAACATTAGGAAATCTGAAACTTACGAATGTTGCAGTAAAAGGTGAGTTGAGCTGTGACGCAATATCAGGAGAGATAGCAGGTGATAATGTTTCAGTAAAATCTTTTGAAAGCAGCAGTACATCAGGAGATATTGAAATCGATGCATTTACAGTGGAAAAAGAAATATCCGGTTACAGTATATCCGGATCATTTGATTTAAAATTAACTGACAGTCAGCAAAATTATGACATTGAAGTAGATACAATTTCAGGCTCTGTTAATATTCCAATGAATAGTAAGGGAAACGGTGGCAAAGAACTTGAGTTTTCAACAAAAAGCGGAAATGTTAATGTAGAATTTGCAGAGTAATAATATAAGGACTTTCATCTGTTATCACGATGAAAGTCCTTAATTTTTAGAATCCCAACTCAGCAATAAGCTCAGGGACAGTAGTCATTTTTGTAATTCTTCCAACATTAGCACCAGCAAAAATAAGACCGTTTTCAACATCTCCGCGAACTGCCTTAATCAGTCGGTCTGTAATGCAGTAAGGAATCTCGGCAGGATTACATCTTGCAAGACAGCCGAAACATTTAAATGGGTCTCTTTCTCCACCGAGGCTTTCAAGGAATTTGTTGTTAATTGCACGTCCAGGCATTCCTACAGGACTCTTAATAATTTTTACATCATCCTCAGTTGCCTTAATATAAGCCTGCTTGTAGGCATCAGAAGCATCACATTCTTCAGTGACAACAAAACGGCTTGCAATCTGAACACCGTCAGCTCCGAGCTTTTCAACTCTTTCTAGTTGAATGACCCGCCAAAAATGGTGCATCGTTCAACCAAATTATACCCTCTCCCTGCTAATCAAAGAGCTTTACTTCTGTGACTGACACGGGCACAGAAGCAAAGCTCTTTTTGTCTGCTTCAAAACCGACGACCAGAATCCCAGTCCCCGACCTTTCGCAAACCCGCAGATATAGGGTATAACACACTAGACTTTGCAAGCAAAGTCCGTGTGCCAAAAAGGGGCGTTGCCCCCTTTGGATTCCCCCATCATTTCCGTTTCTCGGATACAAAACCGACCTTGCCGGTTTTACATCCTTGCCCCGGAAATCTAAAAAAGCACCGTCGCCATCTTCAAAGGGGATGTTGACAGTGCTTCTTTATATTTATCCAAAAGTTGTTTTCTTGCAATACTGCGTAAGCGTGGGTTGTGGTGTAGTATCTTTAACTTAGGGAACCTCCGTTTTCCCACTTATTCACAGCCGGTGCTGTTACCCCCAATCTGTTTGCCATTTCTTCTTGTGTAAGACCAATATCTTTTCTGTATTTTTTTATCACACTTCCAATATTCATTTTCATTCATCTCCTTCAAAAATTTTGTACAAAAGCTTTTGTAAATAAATCATAACAAGTTTTCTTCCACAGCACAATTGAACGGCTGTTAAATATCTTTTAATTTATTTAACCATTAGGAAACATACACACAAAAGGACGATTCAATATTTTCTTAAGGGTTCTGGGTTCCTGCCAAGACCTGTGTGTTCATAATCGGACACTTTTTATCGATTATTTTCTGTTTGTATCATAACAAAATGTAACAGAGATGGATGTAACACGTATATAGATAAGTGTTCAAAAGATGAAAAAAGCAGGAGACGGTGCACGGGGCCTGGGGTGCTAAACGTCCGGGGGACGTTTGCCCAGCACCGACCGAAGTGGAACGTAGACCCTCGGTATTGCACGGACCGGAGCGAAGCGGAGACGATCGAACTTCGAGACACGGATGTGTCTCGAATACAAAAAAATAGATATCCGAATGGATATCTATTTTTGTATTCAAGAGCGCGAGACGGGGATCGAACCCGCGACCCCCTCCTTGGCAAGGAGGTGCTCCACCGCTGAGCCACTCGCGCATGTTGCATGTTACCAACAAAGGAGAATATACTATAACCTTCCCGGTATGTCAAGCACTTTTTTCATAATTCCTGCAAAATCTCAAAACTCTTACAATCCGCAAAACTTCTCCAGATCAAAAAAAGTAAACGACCAGGAAGAGTTTCTTGGTATTGGTGGGCCTGGGGGAGAAAAATTACGCTCCAGGCCCACAAATCCTGCCCCAGCCCCATACGATGCATAAAAAGGCGAAACAGAGGAGTAGAGTTTCACAAAGAAAATCTGACAGAATCTGATATTAGTCTTGATATACTGCCCTGAAAACTATATTATAGAGGTATGGGTAGTTACAAAAGGAGGTAGCAAAATGAGACTTGCATTTATCGGTGCTGACCATGAGGTTACAGGCAGCTGCCATTACTTAGAGGTAGGAAAGAAGCATATTCTGGTTGACTATGGTATGGAGCAGGGCGTGAACGTATTTGAGAATGCTCCCCTTCCTGTGGATGAGGCGATGATTGATTATGTGTTTTTAACCCATGCTCATGTAGACCATTCCGGATTGCTTCCGCTCTTGTATGCGAAGGGCTTTCGAGGACAGGTGTTTGCCACAGATGCCACGGCGGATTTGTGCAGTATTATGCTTCGTGACTGCGCACACATTCAGACCATGGAGGCAGAGTGGAAAAACCGTAAGGCAAAGAGAGGCGCGGATTTCCAGGCTGTGGATCCTCTGTATACCATGGAGGATGCGGAGGGAATCATAAAGCGTATCGTTCCCTGTCATTATGATACGGTTGTAGAAGTGTGTGACGAGGTAAAGATTCGATTTACGGATATCGGACATCTGCTTGGCTCCTCCAGCATTGAGGTGTGGCTGACAGAGGATGGTCAGACCAAAAAGATTGTATTTTCCGGAGACATCGGCAATAAGAATCAGCCGATTTTACGAGATCCCATTCCCACAGAGGAAGCGGATTATGTGGTGATGGAATCCACATACGGGGATCGGTATCATTCCAGAGAACGTGTGGATTATGTAAAGGAACT
>CALZEZ010000189.1 GCA_945643825.1 uncultured Lachnospiraceae bacterium | reverse complement strand
CCCGCATCGATCGCAGACTACGCCTTTATAGCGAATCTTCTTATATTTGCCACAATGACATTCCCAGTCCTTGCTGGGTCCAAAAATCTTCTCGCAGAACAGACCATCCTTCTCCGGCTTCAATGTTCTGTAGTTGATGGTCTCCGGCTTAAGCACCTCACCTCTCGACCACTCTCTGATTTTCTCAGGAGATGCCAGACTGATCTTTATGGACTCAAATGACATCGGCTGGTACACTTCGTTGTTGTTTCTAACAGACATTTATTGGCGCTCCTTCCCATTTATTCCTCGTCAAAGGAATCTGAATAATCGTCGCTCTCGTCAAATTCACTCTCGTCGAAAACTTCTTCATCTACGATGTCACCGCTCTCGTCAAACTGCTGCTTGGTATAACCCATTGCACCAAAGGATTCTTCCTCACGATTGTAGCGTTCACCCTCAATTTCGAAACGATAATCGTTCTCGCCGTAATCAATATTTTCAGAGATTTCAACCTCGGTATTGTCCTCATTGAGTACCTTTACATCAAGACCAAGTGACTGCAGTTCTTTGAGTAATACCTTGAAGGATTCCGGAATACCAGGTTCAGGGATGTTATCTCCCTTAATAATTGCCTCATAGGTCTTCACACGTCCGATGACATCGTCAGACTTCACAGTCAGGATCTCCTGCAGTGTATAGGATGCACCATATGCCTCCAGAGCCCAAACCTCCATCTCACCGAAACGCTGACCACCAAACTGAGCCTTACCACCTAACGGCTGCTGTGTAACTAAGGAGTATGGTCCGGTAGAACGTGCATGTATCTTATCATCTACCAGATGATGCAGCTTCAGATAATGCATGTGTCCGATTGTTACAGGAGAATCGAAGTACTCACCGGTACGCCCATCACGAAGTCTTACTTTACCGTCTCTGGAAATCGGAACACCCTTCCAAAGCTTTCTATGCTCTCTATTGTCAGAAAGATACTGCAGTACCTCCGGAAGAAGCTCTTCACCATGCTTTGCTTCAAACTCCTCCCACTCCAGATTAACATAATCATTCGCCAGATCCAGAGTATCCATAATATCGCTCTCTTTTGCACCATCGAATACAGGAGTTGCCACATTGAAACCAAGAGCTTTCGCAGCAAGGCTTAAGTGAATCTCAAGTACCTGTCCGATGTTCATACGGGATGGTACACCGAGCGGATTTAATACGATATCAAGCGGACGTCCGTTCGGAAGATATGGCATATCTTCTACAGGAAGCACGCGGGAAACGACACCCTTGTTACCATGACGTCCTGCCATCTTATCGCCGACAGAAATCTTTCTCTTCTGCGCGATATAAATGCGAACTGCCTGGCTGACACCCGGAGATAATTCATCACCATTCTCTCTTGTGAATACCTTGGCATCTACCACAATACCATATTCGCCATGCGGAACTCTGAGAGATGTATCACGTACCTCTCTTGCCTTCTCGCCGAAAATAGCACGGAGTAATCTCTCCTCTGCGGTTAGCTCAGTCTCTCCCTTCGGAGTAACCTTACCGACCAGAATATCACCGGCACGAACCTCGGCACCAATGCGGATGATTCCGCGATCATCCAGATCCTTTAATGCATCGTCACCGACACCCGGAACGTCTCTGGTAATCTCCTCCGGTCCAAGCTTGGTATCTCTTGCCTCTGCCTCATACTCCTCAATATGAACAGAAGTATAGACATCATCACGAACAAGACGCTCACTAAGCAAAACTGCGTCCTCGTAGTTATAGCCTTCCCATGTCATAAATCCAATCAACGGATTCTTACCTAATGCAAGCTCTCCCTCTGCTGTAGACGGACCATCTGCAATTACCTGTCCCTGTGCCACATGGTTTCCCTTAAACACAATCGGCTTCTGACTATAGCAGTTTGACTGGTTGGAACGCGAGAATTTGGTCAGATGATACTCATCCTTCTCACCATCGTCGTATGTCATCTTAATCAGATTTGAAGAAACATAGTCAATGGTTCCTGCCTTTCTCGCAACGACACACACACCGGAATCAACCGCAGCCTTCGGCTCCATACCAGTTCCTACAACAGGAGCCTCGGTAAAGAGAAGCGGCACAGCCTGACGCTGCATGTTGGATCCCATCAGCGCACGGTTAGCATCGTCATTCTGCAGGAACGGGATAAGCGCCGTAGCAACTGAGAATACCATCTTTGGCGACACATCCATATAATCAAAGGTAGTCTTGGGATACTCCTGCGTCTCCTCCCTAAAACGACCGGATACATTATTCCTGGTAAAGTAACCATCTGCATCAAGTGGCGCAGATGCCTGTGCAACATGGTAGTTATCCTCTTCATCCGCGGTCATGTATACAACCTCATCCGTTACACGCGGATTCGCCGGATCTGTCTTGTCAATCTTGCGATAAGGAGCCTCAACAAATCCATACTCGTTGATGCGCGCATAAGCCGCCAAGGAGTTGATCAAACCGATGTTTGGTCCCTCAGGGGTCTCAATCGGGCACATTCTGCCATAATGTGTATAGTGTACATCTCGAACCTCGAATCCGGCACGATCTCTGGAAAGACCACCAGGTCCAAGTGCAGAAAGACGTCTCTTATGCGTCAGCTCACCAAGCGGGTTATTCTGATCCATGAACTGAGACAGCTGGGAGGATCCAAAGAACTCCTTCACAGCAGCCTGTACCGGTTTAATATTGATCAGAGTCTGAGGAGTAACCTCCTCTGCATCATGAGTCGTCATTCGCTCACGAACTACTCTCTCTAAACGGGACAGACCGATGCGATACTGGTTCTGTAAAAGCTCACCAACCGCACGGATACGACGATTGCCAAGATGATCGATATCATCATCATTGCCAATGCCATATTCCAGATGCATATTATAGTTGATGGAAGCTAAAATATCCTCCTTGGTGATGTGCTTCGGAATCAGTTCCTGCACATTACGGGTGATTGCATCTGCAAGCTCTTCGTCATTATCGCTATACTCTTCGAGAAGCTGTGCCAGAACCGGATAGTAAACAAGCTCGGTGATTCCCAGTTCCTTTGGCTCACAGTCCACATAAGTACGAATGTCGACCATCATATTGGAAATAACCTTCTCGTTCTTTTCCTCTGTCTGAATCATGACATAGGGAACGGCTGCATTCTGAATCGTATCTGCAAGCTCTGCGGTCACCTTGGTACCGGCTGTCGCCAAGATCTCTCCGGTTGTTGCATCCACAACATCCTCTGCAAGGATGTGATGGCGGATACGATTTCGAAGCATCAGCTTTTTGTTGAATTTGTAACGACCAACCTTAGCAAGATCGTACCGTCTGGGGTCGAAAAACATAGCATTGATCAGACTTTCTGCGCTCTCTACGCTTAACGGCTCGCCCGGACGAATCTTTTTGTATAACTCTAAGAGACCCTCCTGGTAATTCTCAGCAGTGTCCTTGGAAAAGCTTGCTTCAATCTTCGGTTCATCACCAAAAAATTCGCGAATTTCTTCATTTGTACCCAGTCCCAATGCACGAATAAGCACTGTGATAGGCACCTTTCTTGTTCTATCAACACGCACATAGAAGACGTCGTTTGAATCTGTCTCGTACTCGAGCCATGCTCCACGGTTCGGGATAACCGTACAGGAAAAAAGCTGCTTACCAATCTTGTCATGTCCGATACCATAATAGATACCCGGGGAACGAACAAGCTGGCTGACAATAACACGCTCTGCACCATTGATAACAAAGGTACCGGTTTCTGTCATGAGGGGCAGATCTCCCATAAAGATTTCATGCTCCGTAATCTCGTCCTTTTCTTTATTATTTAAACGGACGCGCACTTTCAAAGGCGCTGCATAGGTAGCGTCTCTTTCTTTACACTTTTCGATAGAATACTTTACATCGTTCTCGCAGAGTTCAAATCCAACAAATTCAAGGCTAAGATGACCACTATAATCCTCTATTGGAGAAATATCATCAAAGGCTTCCTGCAAGCCCTCCTCAAGAAACCACCGATAGGAGTTCTTCTGAACCTCG
>CALZEZ010000188.1 GCA_945643825.1 uncultured Lachnospiraceae bacterium | reverse complement strand
ACCAATCTGACGTATCAGATTCCGGGCTTAAAGGATCGTCCATATTACATTGAAGCAGATATGAGCAAATTTATAGCATCAATCATTGATTTTATGAATCATGATCTGTCAATGGAAAACGTACGAACACCAACCAGCAAGATTCATGAATTCCTTTCAAACTATCAAAACACAAGCAACTAAGCGCACATAAAAAACATCCCGGTAACCACTACCGGGATGCTTCATTATAAATTGGAAAAGATACTGTAACTTTAAACAGGTCCCCATCAAGATAAATCCTAAAATCTCCCTTTTGCAATCTAGTCAGATCCTTGGCAATCGATAACCCCAATCCACTTCCTTCCGTGGTTCTTGATACATCACCCCGGATAAACCGTTCAGTCAGCTGAGAAGCATCGATGTTTAATGGCTTTGCAGAAATATTCTTTATCGATAGCTCCACCTGTTCCTCTTTCGTATTCATCCCACTTCGAATGACATCCACATACACTCTTGTATTCTCCATGGCATATTTATAAATATTACCAAACAGATTCTCCATCACTCTCCAGATTCTTCGGCTGTCCGCCCATATATAGATGCATGGCTGCTCATAGGTAGCTACAATCTGAAGGCCTTTTTCTTCAAATTTTTCCTCAAACTCGCCCATAGTTTGATTAAGAAGTTCAACAATGTTAATCTTGGCAAAAATCAGATTTACATTTCCGGATGAAACCTTGGATGCCTCAACCAAATCCTCCGTGAGTGTTTTTAGCCTGGAAGATTTCTGTTCGAGAATTTCCAGATACCCCTGCACCTTTTCATTATCAATCTGCTCTCTTTTTATCAGATTCACATAATTGATAATAGAGGTAAGCGGTGTCTTCAGGTCATGTGATACATTTGTAATCAAATCTGCTTTCAAACGTTCATCCTTAATACTCTTCTCTACTGCACTGCGAATTCCCTCGCCGATGTGATTAACTGCAATCGCAAGTTTAAGATTTCCTCCATGCATCTGCTCTGTGTCTATTTGATATTGAAGATTACCATCACAGATCTGTTCAATTCCGTTAATGATCTTCTCGCGATCCATATTTGTCTTAATAACATAAGCTACACATAGCACATCAACGATGATAAGTGCGCATCCGGCACCATATCGAATCCCCTGTTCCGGTGCCTTGAGAAAAAAAGTAATTCCAATAAAGTTCACAAAGAATATAGAAAAACAGGGAAAAAGTGTTCTCATAACTGAAGAGCTGTGATCTGCAAAAAACAAAATACAGACACCCAGAATATGAGCCAGCCTCTTGAGCATACTCCAGAACACTTTTCCTATTCTTCGAAGCAGACAGCCATGCCATAGTATTCTTGCCTTTACTCTTCTGACTAAGCTATAGAGTAATGGTAAATGATACAGATTGACAAGCATTGTCAGGATTGTAACACCCCATATAATCTCCTGATTGCCAATCATACGGTTGTTTACGAGACTGGTAATTCCCTGTATAGCATAATAAACTCCATAAACACCGGCAAAAAAGAACAGCAGAATCATTTCTGTCGGAATTCTGTCAATACGATGTAAATGAATGCCTTCCTCTTCTCCGTCATGCCCCTGTCGAACCACAATGAGGCCAAGCAAAAACAGATATGCCAGGATTCCGGCAACCGCAATTCCCATCAGGATCCACCAGACCGGTAGAACATTATGATAAATCTTGACCGTCTGTGTATAAGCATCTGAAACAGGATAACTGGTATCCACTCCCATCCATACCTTAGTTGTTTCCGGATAGGCATACGGATAGCTCATCAATACATTCTGAAGATACGATTCCTCTATGTCGGTATCGCTCTCATAAGTCATATCGTCCGGATGATAATAAAGAAATCTCCCCAGATTACGGAAATATCCATCAATTCTGTTATCATTCCATCCCCGTAGATCAATATTGGAAAAATACATGTTTTGACCATCTACAACCATTTCAAAACAGTATCGGAAATTGGTATTGGCAGAATCAAAAAACTCCTGATATATAAGATATTCCTCATAATTATGATAGAGTCCCTTGGCTGCCTCTTCAATATTACTGCATAGTGCAGCGTACTCTTTTTCATTCGACACCAGATCCTCAATATTCTTTCCATCTACCGTCTGGTACCTGCATTTTAGCACCTCAAGATAAACATTATGATCCTGTGAGTCCCCTTCAACAACAGTGTCTGTCTCTATCTGTTCCGTCTTATTATAAAAGGAATCCTCATCAATAAGCATATAATTCTTCTCAAAACCGAATTTTGCCCATTTTAGCAGATCCTCTAGATAGTAGTTCGCCGTAATATAGTCTTCCGGAAGCTCCCCGGCACGATGAACAAATGCCGTTACATCAATCTCCTTATTTGGATTATATCGTCCAAAGGATTCCATCTGACTTCTGATTACCGCCATTCTGGCAGCATTTGAAATATTACTTTCCAGAATATCATGAAAAATATAAGACTCTTCGTAATTTGTGCTATCAACATTCCACGGTGTTACAAGATAAGTTGTCTTTTCCCGCATTGTCGGGATCTGAATGGAGGAACCCACAATCAGAATTGACAGACAGCCTGCAACCAGTACAGAAAAGAGGGACTGTAAAAGGATCAACAGTCCACATTTCTTCTTATTCTTCATCCTACTGTTTCTCCACTTTATAGCCTACCCCCCATACAACCTTTAAATATCGTGGCTCTTTGGGATTAATCTCAATTTTCTCACGAATATGTCGAATATGTACTGCAACCGTATTATCCGCTCCGATCGCGTCTTCATTCCATATATTTTCATAGATCTGATCAATGGAAAAAACTCTTCCCTGATTCTTCACAAGAAGGAGCAGAATGTTATATTCGATAGGTGTCAACTTCACCGGTTCCTCATCCACCGTCACTTCTTTTGTATCATCATTAATTACAAGACCACCCGCACGAAAGATTACGTCATTACACGCTTCTCCTCCAATAGACCCCAGGCTTGTGTACCTTCGGAGATTAGACTTTACTCTCGCTACAAGTTCCAGCGGATTAAATGGTTTGGTTACATAGTCATCTGCACCAATGTTAAGTCCGAGAATCTTGTCAGCATCTTCTGATTTTGCGGATAGAAAAATAATCGGAATACTGCTTGTCTCACGAATTTTCAATGTAGCATGAATTCCATCCAGCCGCGGCATCATGATATCAATAATAAGAAGCTGTATCTGGGGATTTGCCTTTAATTTTGCAATCGTTTCTTCCCCATCATATGCTTTAATAACCTCATATCCCTCTTGCATTAAATAAATCTCTATTGCATCAACTATTTCTTTATCATCATCGCACACCAGAATCTGTGTCATTTTGTAACCTCCCTGAGTTGTAATATTTACTTATCATCCAATATAAATTGGTTTTCTTAATCTATCCCGCAATATTTTTTAAAATTACATTAATTCTCAATTACTTCTTCAACATTAAAAATGCACCGAGATTTCCCCTTTGTCCGTTTGTTGCTCGATGTGAAAAGAGAATCTCTGAATTACAACAGGTACAAATATCTGTTATCTCCATATGCTCCTCTTTTACTCCGGCATCCAGAAAAACCTGTCGATTTGCCTGCCAGAGATCTAACTGCCACTTTTGCTCTCCATCCGGTAAAACGCGTCCTTTTTGCAGAATTCTCTCTTCCGTTCCACGAAATTCTTTTTGAAATTTTGATGCAACATCCTCACTTACTTCATAGCACGCTCTACAAATAGAAGGTCCAATTGCAACAAGTACATCTCTGGGATCTGTTCCGAAATTTCTATTCATCTCATCAAGAGTAACGGCTCCCATTCTTTTAACAGTACCCCGCCATCCGGAATGCGATAGACCGATCGCCTTATGAACAGGATCCACGAGATAGAGCGGAACACAGTCCGCATAAAATGTTACAAGACAAATGCCCGGTATATTGGTGATAAGACCATCTAGATCGGAAGAGCACACGTCTGAACTCCAGTCACCGGCTATGATCTCGTATG
>CALZEZ010000187.1 GCA_945643825.1 uncultured Lachnospiraceae bacterium | reverse complement strand
GCCCCCGCCGTTTTTCTTATCATTAGATGAGCCACCGGCGCCGACACCAAAGGTTACGTCCACTAATGGTAAGATAATAGTGTCCCCGATGGTTGTTGCTTCTCCCACTACTGTTTTGGTGGAAAGAACAGTATTCATTCCCTTTAACAAGGCTTCTACCACACTGTTTATATTGTTTTCTGCCATTCCTTATTCCTCCTGTTTAATATGTGCAAGAAGATTGCGGAGATTCTTGTCTCTGTAGACAGCAAGTGCATGTCTTGCCAGCGTAACAAGACGAATTCTGCCTCTTCCCTGCAGTTTCGCAATAAATATTTCCTGCTCGAAATCCGGTTGAATATCTAAATTATCATAACCCTTCATTCCACGGATTATGCAAAGCAGTCCCAGGACATATCCCGTTTTATCCGGTTCGCTGAAACCAAAAACAACATGACCACGTATTTTCGTGGGGAGAACATAGATTATTATTTCGGTGAGTCTTCCCCACAAGAAGGACAATCCATTTTTGAACTCATCCGATCTGATGAGCTCAATATAATAATTTATTTTAGCACAAAACTTTTTTATTGTGTACCATATCTTCTTCCAAATTGGTATTTTCTCACCGGATGAGACCGTTTCTTCGGATACGGTCATTTTATTCGTCTCTGTAAGTTTTTTTTCTGGTTTATCCGGAGACTTTGCATCCGATGTCTTTATCTCTTGTTTCGCTACCTCTGGATTCATTGCCTCCTTTGAGGTTCCGCTATCTTCTTTCCGTTCTTTTGAGTGTGAAGACGTTTTATGCTTCTTTTTGGATTGCTTGCTTTCTTTCTTTGGGTTCTGTGAATCGAACAGGGTAAAGCATAATAGTTTTATTCGAACAACTAGAGCTGATTCCAGCTTCACCCTAAGTCGAATAAGTCCCAATAACCAACCAACCTTAACATCTATATGAAGCTTTTCTTTTTCCCATCCATTCTCCTTATCAATAAGGAAACGGTACCGTATCGGAACAAACAGAACTGCGGATAATAACAGTAGAATAATTCCAAGCAGACACAGGATGATAATACCAATTATGGCTAATACATGCAAAATACTATTTATCATGTAACCGTTCCTTGTCCAAAAGATATTTTTTCAGATCACAGTCCCCATTTTCATGCAGAGACTCTTCGACAATAGTTCTCACGATCTCAACAGCTTCCTCATAGGAAGAGGCAATCCCTATTACATAGGGCGAATGTACCCGGTAGAATGGCTGCATCAGGACATAGGACGGGTAGATTTCAAGCTGATCCGGTCCCTTGCATAATGCAATAATATAGATATTGACAAGTCCGGCATTTCTATTCAGTTTTCTTTTGACTTTACGCGGGTTCTTTACCATTTCCCCAACATATAGTTTTTTATAAAACTTCATACAAAGAAACCTCTCAGCAGAAAACGTATAGGGCGGCTGCAGCTTACTGCACCCGCCCCACCGGTTAATCATTCTTGCGAATTCCCCATTTGTTGTTTTTTTTCAATTCCAAATATTCATTATACGCTTTCTCAAGAATCTGCTTCTCGTTGGAGAACTTCAAAAGATGAAACGCCTCATGATATTTGTAGAAACCAGAATCAACAAAGAATTCCTCGCGTTGTGGTTTGCTATAGTAACTGTCTGCCATCATAAGATACCAGTGAACATCCTTTTCAACGATATCCTCCGGAACACTAAAAGAATATTCACTTTTTCCCACATACTTTATTATTGTAGCCTTTGCACCGGATTCCTCCAGGACTTCCCGTAGTGCAGTCTGCGGATACTCTTCGCCCTCTTCAACAGTACCTTTTGGTAAAACCCAGCCTTCATACTTGTTTTTATAATTCTTGTAGAGTAAAAGGATTTTACCTCTGAAAATAACCACACCGCCACAGCTTGTCGCTTCTATCACTGCTAAACCTCCTGTGGTGTGCATCCTCAAATGAGATGACTAATCTGGTACAAGTATAATGGATAACCATCATAATTGCAAGTTTTACTTCTGCTTCTAATCAACGGCATGTTTCTCATGCCCTGTTGTATATTCCTTGATCTGCGTCGTTACGATAGAACTATTTAGAATGGCTTCATACTCGTTTATGACAGTTGCCATCTGCTCCATATTTTCAAGCGTAAACTCCAGACGTATAGACTGCGCACGGCATGATAAGGCATGTTCCATCAAACTCTTGTGAAGCGACAGAGGAACGGAATTATAGATAACATTTTCACAATGAATACAATCGATCATAACAGGAAATTCCTTTTGATACCGATCCTTTAGTCGAACAAAAGAAATAGAATCATTTTTTTTGCATGTTCTACAGGTCTTTTGAAGGCAATTGGCAGTATGCATCAGGGGGGTCAGACCATAGACGACCCATTCAAAGCTTCCGTCTAGGAGTTCCTCTCTTTCATGATAAGTAAGCTCCAATGGATAAGTAAGCCTGACAGCATAAGGATTCATAAAGGCTTTGCTCTGGAGATTCCAGATATAAAGAGAATGATCTGCTATGATTCTTTCTCTGGGATAATCCTGTTCCAACAGCCATTGGAGTTGTTCCAGATTGGAGACAAGTACGCCATCACATTCCTGGCAAAGACTTGCCCAATTACGTTCTATCCTTCGAGTCACCATTGGCAAACAAAGATATTTCTCAATTGTAACCGGTAATTTAGCAAGTAATGCCGCTTCTTTCTCCCATAGATAATCCGGTATATAGATTCTATGAATGTCATTTGTACATGATGCTAGATATTCCAATTGTTCTCTTCGATGTATTTTTACACATATTTCAGGCTTTTTTTGTACTGCATGGGAAGAGAAGTTACTCTGCTTAAGTGAAATTGCTTCGGAGGCCTGTCGCCTATATTCTGCTAACAGCTCTTTTTTTAGCTGCTCTATTGCCTTTCGCCGAAACTCATTCAGCTGACCGATTGGAAGAAAAACACTTCCTGTTATCTTACATTTGAATTGATTGAGAATAAAAGGAGTATTACCAAGCTTTGCAAACTGCTTCCTGATATCAGCTTCCTGAATCGGCTTATTTTTTGCTGCACTGACAACATCCCCGTCCAATGAAAGCCAGTTGTCTGACGAATCATCAGACATTTTCATCCTCACATGGAGAGGTTCGTTTTCAGTGAGTTTGACCTCCATATCAATGGGAAGCTTAGAAATCCCGGATAAATAGGACTGACGGATACCGGCTAATTGTTGTTCATCGGCACCCAGATACCCCGGTTTGTCTAACGTAATCATCTCTTTTCCGTTCCTTCTGTCATAATATCCTTCGGAACGCTCGCTGCGTATATATAGATGGTTTAGAACAGATGAATCCGCAGCAGTAACCTGATAGGCTTCCGGATGCTCATAATACTGATCAATATATTTGCGGTAGATTGCTGTCACTCCTGCAGCATATTCGGGTTTCTTCATTCTTCCCTCAATTTTGAAGGAGTCAATTCCTGCGCGGATCAATTCCGGAACCCTCTCAATTGTACACATATCCTTTAGACTTAACGGATATTCAATGCTACCACCGAGAGAACACTGATAGGGTAGGCGACATGGCTGTGCACATCTTCCACGATTTCCACTTCTTCCACCTAAAAAGCTGCTAAAGAGACATTGACCCGAGTAGCAATAGCACATAGAACCATGGATAAAGGTTTCTAAACAGATACCGGTCTCCTTCTTAATCTGGATTAATTCCTTTAAGGAAAGCTCTCTCGCAGGAACCACGCGGCAGACTCCCTGCTTCTGAAGGAAACGGACTCCTTCTGATCCGGTGATAGTCATCTGAGTACTTGCATGCAATTCAATATCGGAAAAACATTCTCTGCATAACTTCATAACACCAAAATCCTGTATAATAATGCCATCCAGTCCTGCCTCATACATTGGCCGAATATAATGATAGAGCTGGTCGAACTCCCGCTCCTTCACTAGCGTGTTTAAGGTCAGATATATCTTTCTGTGATTCAAATGTGCAAGCTCAAGTGCTTCTATAACCTGTTCTATTGTAA
>CALZEZ010000186.1 GCA_945643825.1 uncultured Lachnospiraceae bacterium | reverse complement strand
ATGGAAAGATATTCTGTTAGAGAACTCCATCACACCGATTCAGCAGTATACTTATACCAGTGGGAAAAATTCCTCTGACTCCGCTATGATCATTGATGCTATGGACATCCTGTATGGCAACGATATTGATGGTTTTATTCTGGCCTCCTCGGACAGTGACTTTACGAGATTGGCAATGCGTCTTCGGGAGTCCGGGCGAGATATCATTGGAATGGGAGAGAGTAAAACTCCTGCGGCGTTTGTAAAAGCCTGTCGTGTGTTTAAAACGCTGGACATTCTCTATAATGCGACACAGCCCAAGAAAAAGAATAAACCCAAGAAAAAGGCGACGAGTGTGGTGAAGGAACCGGAGGTTGCACCGATTACAGGAATTGAGGAGATTCATGAATTTCTGATCGATCTGGTAGATGCGAAAGCTGATGAGGATGGCTGGATGTATCTTGGAGAGCTTGGTAATAATTTATTGAAGCAATATCCTGACTTTGACTGCCGTAATTATGGTTATAAGAAGCTGATAGAATTTGTGAAGAATTGTCCGAAGCTCGAGGTAAAGAGTGAGAGAACGGATAACGGACGGGTCAAATTAGTATATGTGAAGCTGAATCAATAGTGCGAGTCTTGGCGAAACGCTGAGACTCTTTTTGGAAAAAAATAAGACCAAATTCCTGCGAATTTGGTCTTTCAAACGAATCGGAGTGACAAGATTCGAACTTGCGGCCTCTACCTCCCTAAGGTAGCGCTCTAGCCAAACTGAGCCACACCCCGACAACGAAATTTATTATATCGAATGAGAGATAATAAATCAAGCTTTTTTTATATTTTTTAGCAAATAATTTGGAGAGATAACTACTTATGAAACAGGATTTAAAGAAGGTATGCCAGGCAGCTCCCAGATGCGGTGGTTGTAATATGCTGGAGGTTCCCTATGAAGAGCAGTTAATCAAGAAGCAGAAGATGGTGGAGAAACTGCTTAAGCAATTTGGCAAGGTCAATCCTATCGTCGGGATGGATGAGCCAATGTACTATCGTCATAAGGTGCATGCCGTTTATGCCTATGATAAGAAAAAGGGAATCTATCACGGTAATTATGAGGAGAAGACGCACCGCGTGATTAGGGTATCGCATTGTCTGTTGGAGGATCAGAGAGCGGATGCCATTTTTAACTCGATTGATGATCTGGCGAGATCATTTAAAATTCGTGCATATGATGAGGATTCCGGCTATGGACTGCTTCGTCATGTTCTGATTCGCATCGGTCATTACACCGGACAGATTCTGGTGGTGTTGGTACTTTCTTCACCGATTCTTCCGTCCAAAAACAACTTTGTAAAGGCTCTTCGTAAGCTTCATCCGGAGATCACCTCGATTGTGATTAATGTAAATGATAAGAATACGAGTATGGTATTAGGAGATAAGGAACAGGTTATCTATGGAAGGGGATACATAGAGGATCAGATCTGCGGTTATACTTTCCGCATTTCTCCGAAATCCTTCTATCAGGTGAATCCGGTTCAGACGCAGCTTTTGTATCAGAAAGCAATAGAGTATGCAGCGCTAACCGGAAGAGAGACGGTGGTCGATGCCTATTGTGGCACCGGTACGATAGGCATCGCGGCAAGTAAGAATGCCGATAGAGTGATTGGTGTGGAGCTAAATAAGGATGCCGTGCGCGATGCCGTGGTGAACGCAAAGACAAACGGGATAAAGAATATTCAGTTTTATCAAAAGGATGCCGGTCAGTTTCTGGTACAGATTGCGCAGAATGGAGAAAGGGTGGATGTGCTCTTTATGGATCCACCGCGAAACGGTTCGGATGAGACTTTTCTCTCCTGTGTTGGAAAGCTTGCACCGAACAGAATCGTGTATGTATCCTGCAATCCGGAAACCTTGAAGCGGGATCTGGAATTCCTGAAAAAATTTAAATATCGCATGGTTGAGGCAACGCCTTATGATCTTTTTCCGTTTACTGGACATGTGGAGACAGTGTGCCTCTTTTCAAAACTCCGATAGGAGAAAATACATCAAACTTATGTAAACCATTTGAGACCTTTTGGGGTCTTTTGACGTTTTCGTCCCAGTAAATCCGCACTAATTGAGTCAAATATCGAGAAAAATCCCAGTAAATTTCAAAATCACTGGGAATATTGGGAAGAAAGAGGAAAAAAGTGCGGATTCATTGGGATAAAATCATGAAAAGCAGCAAAAAAGTCTGAAAACAGCATTTTCGTAATGGGATGGATTAGAAAGGAATTAGTTTATGAACTGGGAGCCATGGACTGGCTGCACCCCTTATAGTGAGGGATGTAAATACTGTTACTATTATGGTCCGTATGCGAAGCGTTATGGGCAAAATGAAGTGACGAAAACGGATAAATTCGACTGGCCTGTCAGAAGAAATGCCAAGGGTGAGTTATGCATAAAAGGCGGCAAAACCGTTGCAACCTGTTTTGCCACAGATTTTTTCCTGCCCGAAGCAGATGAATGGAGAAAAGAAGCCTGGGCGATGATAAAGGAGAGACAGGATCTGGATTTTCTGATTCTCACAAAAAGAATAGACCGATTTATGACTTCTCTCCCGGAGGATTGGGGCGATGGCTACGACAACGTGAATCTGGGGTGTACTGTGGAAACACAGGCAATTGCCGATTACAGACTTCCACTGTTTTTATCCTATCCAATAAAGCGTCGGTTTATTGCATGTGGACCAATGCTTGAGAGAATCGATTTGCGAGAGTATCTGCATGGAGTGGATCATGTAACGGTAGGAGGAGAGACCGGAAGAGAAGCAAGAATGTGTGACTATGATTGGGTCTTAGATGTTCGTAACCAATGCGAGCAGACCGGAGTAACCTTCTGGTTTAAGGAAACCGGTTCGCGCTTTTTTAAAGACGGTGTACTCCATAAGGTAAATCCTTATAAGCAGCACACAATGGCGAAAGAGTGCGGAATCGATATAAAAAGAGAATAAACACGACATGCAGCTGTCATGTTTGGTGTGATAAGCTTGGATTATCATATAGAAGCATTTGGAGGATTTTGACTATGCCAAGACCAAAGAACAAAGGGGAACTGATTCAGGCAGCGAATACAAATTATGAGAAGCTGCTCACAATGATAGAGAAGAGGTCAGATGCAGAAAAGACAATGGCCTATGATTTCTCATCGGATGAAAAGAAAAAGGAGGCACACTGGAAACGTGACAGTAATCTTCGGGATGTTCTGATGCACCTAAATGAGTGGCATCTGCTATTGCTTGATTGGCTCAAGAATCGCGAGAGCGGAAGTAATAAACCATTCCTGATGGAAGGGTATAACTGGAAAACCTATGGTGATATGAATATGGTTTTCTATGAGAGATGTCAAAGCCTCTCGGAAGAGGAGGCTTTAAGCAGATTCAAGGACTCTCATAAGAAGGTTATGGAAGCACTTGATACATTTTCACAGGAAGAGCTTTTTACCAATACGTATTATCCATGGGTAGGTGGAAGCTGTATTGGCAGTTATTTTATCAGCACAACAAGCAGCCATTATGATTGGGCGATGAAGAAAATGAAAGCTCATCGGAATAATTGCCAATAGAATTTGAGAATCTAATGGGAAAGGTGAAACCGCTTTATCGCTTCGAAGCTCTCTTCGCTCAGGTCGTGTTCAATCCTGCAGGCATCGGCTAAAGCGGTTTCCCTGCTCACTCCGATTTGCATAAGTAAATCCGCAAGAAGGTTGTGCCGCTCCAATACATTCTCAGCACGCGTCCTTCCCTTTTCGGTCATCATGATGTATCCGTTATCTGCTACAACTATGTATTCTTTTTCACGAAGATTCTTCATGGCCACGCTGACACTCGGCTTCGTAAAATTCATTTCATTTGCGATATCGATCGAACGAACCTGCCCCATTCGCTTTTCTAACAAAAGAATTGTCTCCAGATAGTCTTCCAGAGATTCATCTGCACGATGTTTGATATAACTCATTGTTTTTCTCCATTCTTTTTCCGAATCATATCATTATTGCCCCCAAAAGACAATTGCTAAAAAACATCTTGACAAAAATGAGTTAGTT
>CALZEZ010000185.1 GCA_945643825.1 uncultured Lachnospiraceae bacterium | reverse complement strand
GCTCCGGCGGAGTTCCCGGCTGCAGTCTTCATTGCATCCGCCTGTGCGCCCACAAGGGTTGCGCCTGCCATGGTCGGATTCTGCAGAACAGCCGTGCGCTGAAGCTGCTTGATCATCTCGGCATCTTCCTCCGGCAAGGTGACAGAGCCTAATGCAATGCTGACAACCTTTAATCCGCGCAGTTCGCCCCACTTGGCGGATAGCGCCTGGTTCATGGCGTCTTCCAATTCTGTGTTGTGGGAAACAATCTGGTTCGGACGAAGCTCCAGATCCGACAGCTTTCCGAATGCCGGCTGCAGGGCACTGATAAATTCAGTCTTCAGCTGACTATCCAGCTCGTCACGGGTATATTCATATTCCACATTGCCGCACACGTTGGTGTAGAACAGCAGCGGGTCTGCAATCTTATAAGAATACACACCGGAGCAGCGTACAGATACATCCACATCCAGACCGATTTTGGAATCCACCACGCGGAAAGGAATGGGATTCGGCGTGCCGAATTTGTTGTCGATCAGCTCTTTGGTGTTGAAATAGTACACGCGCTGATCCTTGCCGGTATCGCCGCCATATGTAAAACGCTTTCCGACAGTTTTGAAGGTCTCTTTAATGCTGTCTCCGAGCTTTCCCGTAAAAATACTGGGTTCGGTAGAGGCATCATAGGTGAACTCACCAGGTTCGGCACACACCTCTACAACTTTTCCCTGCTCCACGATGATCATACACTGTCCGTCCGCAACAGCGATACCGGAGCCGTTTGAAATGATGTTATCATTTCCCTTTGTGTTGGAGGAACGTCCGCTGACACGCTTCTGTCCCTTGGTCACCATGACTTCCTTTTCCATTGCCTCACAATAGAAGAATTCTTTCCACTGATCGGCAAGAGTTCCTCCGAGTGCACCGATTCCTGCTTTAATAAGTCCCATAATGAAAACTCCTTTCAATTACTTTATTTTCATAGGTTTAAATACGCTGATTGCTGATTACTGTTTATAAAAAACCTAAAAAGACAACAAGAGATGCCTGTGTGCATAAGAATCACAACAGCTTCACCAAGCCTTTTCATACATTTCATCCCGCCGCACTTTATTCAGGTCTTTTACCCGAGGAATATGGATTTTTGTTTTCTTTCGGCGGATCGGGAGTACTTCCGCATCTGCCTGCCCAACCGATAATGCGCATCCACACAATCAGATAGATTACCCAAAGCGCAAGGGCAAGAAAAAACCACAGAAGTGACCAGCCGCGCCAAAAATGCAGGGCAAGAAGTATCCATGCAGGTATGGTGCCTTCCAGATTCAGCAACATATTAAACAACAGACACAGAAAAAAGCTTCCGCTTCGTTTTGTCCGTCTCATGCAATCAACACCTATAATTCCGCGATAGCGTTCTTAAATCTGCTCTTAAATTCTTTGAAGTCGATTTTACGGATAACTTGTGCATTTGCGGGAGGAATTTCATAGTCAATTGACAGGGGCTGGTTTACATCAAAAATGATTACCTGTCCGTAAGCCGGTTCCTCCTTTGTGCAGCAATAACAGTAAGCCGACACTGAATCCTGAACTATATCCGGCCAAAGCGCAACGCCCATAGCCACCGCATCCGGCAGATCCACGAAATATTCCCCGCGCTTTTGCAGATTATAGTTGAGCAGCGCCGTCGTACATTTGGCAACAAAAGTTCCTGCCTTTGACGCATTTTTCAAAAACTCCAAATCCTCCCGCTGCATTGCAGCCGGTCCGAGACACAGGTCAAATCCTATAATCGTGATTGGAATACCGCTGGTCAGCATCACCGCATAGCTGTCCGCGTCCACATATACATTGAATTCCGCTACGGGAGTGCAGTTTCCCGAACCGAAGCCGGATGTACCCATCGACCATATATGCTTCACATGGCTCATTGTCTCTCTGTCCTGCATAATTGCCAGTGCAACGTTGGTCGCCGGACCCAGAACTACCAGCTCCACTTCATCAGGATTTTTCTTAACGGTATCCAAAATAAAATCGACCGCATGCTGTTTTTCCGGTTTTCCTTTCGGGTGCACCAGATCCTGATCTCCCATACCGTCCTTGCCGTGAACGCCGGAAGCCGTCACCAACTCACGCATAATCGGTCCGGATGAGCCGGGATAGACCGGGATCTCCGCATCGCACACCTCCAGCGTCTGCAAAGCGTTTTTTGTTGTCTGCTCCAAGGTGATATTTCCGCCCAATGTGGTAACACCCATAATTTCAACGTCCGAAGCAGCCACTGCCATCATAATCGCAGCAGCGTCATCGCTTCCGGTATCTGTGTCAATGATTATTTTACGCACTTTGTTTCCTCCTTATTTTTTCATCAGGTTGCAAAGAGTATTTTGTAAAACGGTCGCCCGGAGTAATTCGGATTGGCTCAAACAACTCCGGCGGGGGTCATATCAGCATCATCCTTCCTTCTACATTTCTGTCCAGATGCTGATGCGCTGACAGATATTCATCCAGAACTTCCCTGCAGGAGGTTGCTACAACCCGCGGCTTGCGGTTAACGGACACTTCCTCCAGGGATACAGCTAAATTCTCCTCCATATTTGTAAAGTGAAACAGCTGAAGTCCCACAGTATAGTAACGGTCATCCTGCACCGGTTCGTCTTCAAAGGACATTTCCAAAAGCTCTTTCTTATCTCTGTCATAAACCACCTTTAAGCCCTTTGATAACTGATAAAACTCGCAATGCGCTCCCTGCCATACCTCGTCCCGAAGTATGTAAAGCAGCATTCTGCGAAGCTGTGCTCCTGTCACGGTGACCATCGTCACCGAATCATCATACGGGAAGCACTCCGCCAAATCGGAAAACAGAACCAGCGGACCCATATGCGTGTTGCGGATAGAACCAGAACCGAGCAGCATTATATCCAGGTTCAGCGATTCCTTCAGAATGTCAGCGAAGAGATTGCCGAGCTCTGTTTCCTGTGTCCGTTCCGGGTGGGTCAGCTCCCGACGGAATCGCGTCACGATTCGGTTATATTTCACATCGGTATCAGCTTTGTATGTAGCTATCAGTTTCTCAATCTCTTGGTCTTTAGGGCAGTGCTCATCGTTAATCGGCACCGCCTCCCATTTATATTCACTGACACAGTTTTTATAGGTATCCACCAGAATATCGAAGCGCCCAACCTGATCTGTTCCGGTTCCTGCCTGCACAATGAGGATGTCATTAACTTTTGCCGGCTCTGTGATGAATGTGTGAGAGTGACCGCCGATAATCACATCCACGCCCCATGCGGGATCCAGCATAGCGGCAAGACGCTTATCCTCTTCAAAACCGATATGGGTCAGAAGCACCGTAAAATCAACGTCAGTCGCATTGTAGGCATTACAGATTCTCCCAACCTCTGCAGCGGCTTCATTAATCCCGACAAAAGAACCGATCAGTCCGTCGTTCTTCGTCTGTGAAAGAACTTCCTCTGTCAGAATACCGATAAACAAAATCTTCATCCCGTCTACTTCCAGTATCACATGCGGCTTGAACAGGCGGGCCTGATTTGTGCGAATAAACAGATTTGCATTGATAATCGGGAACTTTGCACATTTTTCCAAAAACAAAAGATGAGCTACACCGTAATCGGTCTCGTGATTTCCAAGCGTCACCACATCCGGCGCCAGCGCGTTCATGATCTCAATGGTGCTCAAACCCTTGAACTCCGAATCGATGACCGATCCTCGGAACATATCTCCTGCAATACAGTACAGGGTATTCGGTTCTTCTTTTCTGACCTTATCCACATAGCCGGAAAGCATACTAACGCCTCCAACCAGATTCTCATCGATCTGCTCAGCCAGAAAATCTCCGTGCATATCGTTGGAATGAAGCAAAACCAAATTCCTGTAACGACTCATTATGTATACCTCTTTCTATTTATTATATCATAGTTTCGTGCCATTTTCAATCTGCCTTTCAGTTAGATGCACTTGACCCTGTGTAGGTTTACAATTGATGTGTTACAAGAAGTGAAAAAAGAAGTGACGAATAGCGAATCCTGTGTTACAGTTAAGTTGCTACACCAAAAATCGACAAGGAGGATATTCGTCA